>NZ_JBYTAH010000042.1:0-66223 GCF_058787975.1 Cupriavidus sp. FW305-26 | reverse complement strand
GGGTGGAGGCGGCGTCCTGCCCGCCCGCGCCGCCATTGGGGGGGGAACCATCAGCGGGTTGTGGGGCGCGGCTGGACATGCGCAGATTATCCGACAATACTAGCCGCTCTCCAATCTGGTGCCCGGCCGGCTGAAACAAGAACGCGCAAGCTGCGCGCACCCAAAGCGACAATAGCCACGATGGCGCGCCCGCTGCGCGGACAACAGGACGCGAGCAGGTGAACCGCGGGACCAACCACGGGCCGCACCTTTTCTCGCATTTCAAATACTGGAATGACTGCCTCTGAACCGACGAGTTCCGCCGCTGGCGACGCTGCTGACCAACATGGCGCGCGCGCCACACCGGATCCGGCCAATCCGGCGGACCCGCAGCCGGGGCCGGGCGCCGGCACCATGGCTGCCGGCGCCTTCGCCATCACCGCGGCGCAGGCGCTGCAGCCGGCTGACGAGGCTGGCCACGCGGGCGGCCACGTATTGTACTCGGCTGCGTATTCGCACTACGCGCGCCGCGTGGTGCAGGCCCGGCCGGATTTGCCGGCCATCCTGGCTGCCGCAGCCGCCCAGCCGCTGACGCGCGCCTGGATGCAGGCGCGGCTGCAGGCGCTGCACGAGCCCTCGGCCGATGCCGAGGAATCCGCCAAGCGCAGCCTGCGCCGTCTGCGCGCCGAAGTGATGTGCGCGGTGATCGAGCGCGACCTGCGCGGCCTGGCCACGCTGGGCGAGGTCACCGGCGCCATGACCGACCTGGCCGAGCTGGCGATCCAGCACGGCCTGGCGATGCTGGGCGACGACCTGGCCGCCACCTTCGGCCGCCCGGTCGGCGCCCAAAGCGGCGAGGTGCAGGAGTTGGTGGTGGTGGGCATGGGCAAGCTGGGCGGGCGCGAGCTCAATGTCTCGTCCGACATCGACCTGATCTTCCTCTATGACGAGGACGGCGAGACCCAGGGCGGCTCGCGCAGCCTGTCCAACCACGAGTACTTCATCCGTCTCGGCCGCCGGCTGATCAACCTGCTGGCCGAGGTGACCGCCGACGGCTATGTGTTCCGCGTCGACATGCGGCTGCGCCCCAACGGCGACGCCGGACCGCTGGCGTGCAGCCTTGGCATGCTGGAGGAATACCTGGTGGTGCAGGGGCGCGAGTGGGAGCGCTATGCCTGGATCAAGGGCCGCGTGGTGTCGGCGCTCGACACGCCGCACGCGCAGCGCACCGCCGGCCTGCTGGCGCGGCTGACCACGCCCTTCGTGTTCCGCCGCTACCTGGACTACGGCGTGATCGCCGCGATCCGCTCGCTGCACGCGCAGATCCGCAGCGAGGCCGCCAAGCGCAGCGGCGGGCTGGCGGGGCACGGCGTCAACCAGCGGTCATTCAATATCAAGCTGGGCCGCGGCGGCATCCGCGAGATCGAGTTCATGGCGCAGGTGTTCCAGCTGATCCGCGGCGGCCAGGACCCGGCACTGCGCGTGCGCCCGACGCTGGAAGTGCTGGCGGTGGCGGTCGAGCGCGGGCTGCTTCCCGCCGGCCAGGCCGGGCAGCTCGGCGATGCCTACCGCTTCCTGCGCCAGCTCGAACACCGGCTGCAGTACCGCGACGACGCCCAGACCCACCACCTGCCGACTTCGCCCGACGAACAGCTGGCGGTGGCGCGGATGATGGGTTGCGACGACTGGCAGCAACTGCTGGCGCGCCTGGCGGCGCTGCAGGAGCCGGTGGCGCAGCAGTTCGAGGCCACCTTCTCGGATCCCGATGCCGCCCCGTGCGAAGCGCTGTGGCCGGGCATTGTGTTCGACGACAACGCCGCGCAAGCGCAGGACAACCCGGAACAGAAGCAGGACGACGCGGCCTGCGGCGATGACGCCGCGCCCTGCCAGCGCCTGCAGGCCGCCGGCTTTACCGACTGCACCGGGCTGCTGGACCGGCTGCGCGCGATCGCCTCGTCGCTGCGCTACCGCGCGCTGTCCGAGTCCAGCCGCGCGCGCTTCGACCAGCTGGTGAACCGCGCGCTCGACCTGGCCGCGCGCCAGGAAGATGCCGACAGCACCATCGCGCGCTTTATCGACTTCCTCGAGGCGATCAGCCGCCGCGCCTCCTACCTGTCGTTGCTGTCCGAATACCCGCAGGCGATGGACCGCGTCGCGCAGACGCTGCATGCCTCGCGCTGGGCCGCGGCCTACCTGACGCGGCATCCGCAGCTGCTGGACGAACTGCTCGACAGCGATGCGCTGGCCGGCGCGCCCGACTGGGCCGCCTTCCGCAAGCGCCTGCATGAGCGGCTGCTGGCCGCCGAAGGCCAGATCGAGCAGCAGATGGACATCCTGCGGCGCGAGCATCATGTCGAGACCTTCCGCGTGCTGCTGCAGGACCTGCAGGGCATGCTGACGGTGGAGCAGGTGGCCGACCGCCTGTCCGACCTGGCCGATGCCATGCTCGAGGCCACGCTGGAAACGGTCTGGCGCCAGCTGGCCACGCGCCACCGCGACACGCCGCGCTTCGCGGTGATCGCCTACGGCCGGCTGGGCGGCAAGGAACTGGGCTATGCCTCGGACCTGGACATCATCTTCCTGTACGACGATGACCATGAACGCGCGCCCGACGTCTACTCCGCGTATGCGCGCCGGCTGATCACCTGGCTGACCAGCCATACCGCCGCCGGTGCGCTGTTCGACGTCGACACTCGGCTGCGCCCCAACGGCGCGGCCGGCCTGCTGGTGACCAGCTTCGAGGCGTTCCGCCGCTACCAGCTGCGCGAAGGCGACAACACCGCCTGGGTGTGGGAACACCAGGCGCTGACGCGCGCGCGCTTCTGCGCCGGCGATGCCGCCATCGGTGACCGCTTCGAGGCGCTGCGCGGCGAGGTGCTGTGCCAGGACCGCGATGCCGCCGCGCTGCGCGACGAGATCGTGCAGATGCGCCGCAAGGTCGCCGAAGGCCATCCCAACCCGACCGACCTGTTCGACCTGAAGCACGATCGCGGCGGCATGGTCGATATCGAATTCACGGTGCAGTACCTGGTGCTGCTGCACAGCCGGGCGCACCCGCAGCTGACGCGCAACGCGGGCAATATCGCGCTGCTGCGCGCAGCGGGCGAGCTGGGCCTGATCGACGCCACCCTGGCACTGGCGGTGGGCGATGCCTACCGGCTGTTCCGCGCGCGCCAGCACCAGCTGCGGCTCGAGGGGCAGGCGCATGCGCGCGTCGCGCCCGAGTCGGTGGCGCAGCAGACCGGACAGGTGCGCGCGCTGTGGCAGGCCGTGTTCGGTGAGGCCTGACGCGGCAGTTCCGCCGGCACCCGCCGGCGCATCGTGGCCGGGGCTGCTGGCGGCGATCGCGCTGGTGTGGGCGCTGTCGGCCTGGTTCACCTTCATGCCGTGGTGGCATGCGCACGGCCTCTACCTGCGCGATGCGGTGCGGCTGGACGGCCAGTGGTGGCGCCTGGCCACCGCCATGTGGGTGCACCTGGACGGACACCACTGGCTGGCCGACGCGCTGGCCGCCACCGGCGTGCTTGCCATCGCCGCGCGCGTGGCGCGTGCGCGCACCCTGTTGCTGGTGCTGATTGCCTGCGGCATCGGCGTGCAGGTGGTGCTGCTGCGCGTGCCGGCGATTGCATGGTATGGCGGGCTCTCAGGCGCCTTGCACGGGCTGGCCCTGTGGGGCGCGCTCGGGCTGTTGCGGGCATCGGGCCTGGCGCGCGTCACCGGCGTGCTGCTGTGCCTGGGCGTGCTGGCCAAGGTCTGGGTGGAACAGTCGTGGCTGGCGCCGGTGGTGTTCGATCCGGCCTGGGGTTTTGGCGTGGTGCGCGTCGCGCACGCGGCCGGCGCCGTCGCCGGCCTGCTGTGCTGGGTCTTGCAGGAGTGGTGGCTGGCGCGGCGCCCGGCCCGCGGCGACGACGCCTGAACCGACCAGGCGCCGGGCTTACATGCGGCGCCGCAGCGCGAAGGCCAGCAGGCCGGACAGCGCCAGCAGCACCGCGGTCCAGGTCGGAACGGCGCCGCCACCGCCACCACCGTTGCCCGAGGCCGGTGCCGGCGCAGCCTGCGCCGGTGGCATGCCCGCCGCGGCCGCCAGTGCGCCGTCGGCATCGAGCAGGCCGGCGCCGCAGACGCCCGGATTGGTGGTGCAATAGGTGCCGGACGGATGCGGGCGTGCCGAAGACTTCAGCGCCGCGGTGACCTGGGCCGGGGTCAGCGAGCCATTGACCGCGAACATTATGGCCACCACGCCCGAGACCATCGGTGCGGCGAAGCTGGTGCCCGCGGATGACGTCACCACATAGTTGCCCAGGCCAGTCTTGCCATCGTTGTTCAGGGTGCGAATGACCGAGGGCGCGGTCGTGCACTGCCCATTGACTACCTGCGAGTTGCCACACCCGCCGCCTGGCGCGCTGATCGCGACCTGCGGGCCGACATTGGCATAGCTGGCATTCTCGCCGTCGTTGGCATGCGCCGTGACCGCGATCACGCCGCTGCAGTCGCCCGGCGCCTCCACCGCGCCGCGCTCGTTGCCGGCGGCGGCCACCACCACCACGCCGCGCGCGTTCAGGTCGGTGACGGCCTGTTGCTCAATGCTGCTGCAGGTGCCGCCGCCGAGGCTGATATTGACCACGCGCGCCGGCGTCGGATTGGCCGGCACGTTGGGTACCGACAAGCCGCCGGCCCAGCGCATGGCATCGACGGTATCGGACAGCAGCGCGCCGCAGCGGCCCGAGACGCGCACCGGCAGGATGCGCGCGTTCCAGTCGACGCCCGCGATGTCCTGCGCGTTGTTGGTCAGCGCGCCCAGCACGCTGGCGACACGGGTGCCGTGCCAACTGTTGGGCTCGGTCGTCGGGGCCGGCGATCCACCCGGGCACGAGAAACCCGCTGTCACGTTGTCGCCGGCATCGGTGGCATCGGCGTCGCGGCCATCGCCGTCATTGGAAATGGTGCTGCTGCTGATGAAGTCGTAGCCAGGCAACACGCGCGCCGCCAGGTCGGGGTGCGGCAGGATGCCGGTGTCCACCACCGCGATCACCACGCCGCTGCTGCCGCGGCTGCGGTCCCACGCGCGCGGCAGGTTGACGCCGCCCACCGCCGTGCCGGTACCCATCAGGTAAGGCTGGCGCGAGATGAACTCGGAATCGTTGGGCAGGGTGTCGTGCAGCTTCAGCCAGCGGTCGGGCACGGCATCGGCGATGCGCGGGTCCTGGCGCAGCCGGGCCGCCGCGCCTTCCGGGTCGGCTGCCAGTGCGTCGGGGACCTGCAGCAGTTGCAGGTTGCCGCCCATGGCGCGGCGCGCCGTGACGGCAATGCCGGTGCGCGCGCTCAGCTGCTTGAGCGCATCCGCCGCGGCTGCAGGCGTCTTGCTTGTGCCATCGGCGCCGTCACGCCAGCGCACGATGATCTGGCCGGTGTAGGCGGGTGCGGCATGGACGCCGGCAGCCAGTGCCGCGCTGGCCGGTATTGCGCCGCACACAGCGGCGGCGGCGATGACGATGGCCCGCCAGCGGCGGGCCACGGGGCTGCTACGGAAGTCGGACTGCGCGGGTTGCGGCATGCATACCTCCTGGGGCGTAGCGCGCGGGGGGCTTGTTATGTAGCGAATACGATTCAGCGTCGTTGCGCAAGGGCGACTGAAGGCTTAAGAACCGTCCTGCAGTCGGGCTCAGCTCTGCGGCATGTCGCGGCTGGTGGGAATGTTGCGGTTAGGCTTGAGCACGCGGTCGGGCTCGGCGGTCTCGATGCGGGGCGTGGCGCGCAGGGTTTCGACCGCCTGGTCGATGGTGGCATCCGCCGACGGCGAGATCGCGGTGACCAGCCAGACGCCGCCGGACATCGGGCGCTTGACCACATAGCGGATCGGGCCCTTGATCCCGGCCAGCAGCTTGCCGGCGTCCTCCGACAGGTTCACCGCGGGCGGCTTGAAGCGCACCATGATGTCGCCAAGAGAACGGTCATCGCTGATGCTGCCCGGCGGCGGGGCCGAGGACTTGGGCTGGGCCTGGCAGGCGGACAGCGCCAGCAGTGCGGCCGATGCGGCGGTGACGATGGCCAGCACGGCGCGCAGCGATGCGCGCGGTCGTTGCCGGAGGCCGGCTTGCGCTTGGCGGGTCATGGTGAAGCTCCTGTCAGTGTATGGATTGGCGCACGTGCGGGGCGGGCGGGGCCGTCAGCCGGCGGCGCGGCGGCTGCGCCGGCCATCCTTGCCGCCCGCGCCGCGCGCGGGCTGGCTGCCCTGGCCGCCGGCCATGCCTTGCGCCAGCATTTCTTCTGCATGTTGCAGTGTGGTGGCGGTGACGGTGGCGCCGCCCAGCATGCGCGCGGTCTCGACCACGCGCCCGGCGGGGTCCAGCACCCTGATGCGCGAGCGCGTGACCGAACCGTCGCCCGCATCGGTGGTTTCCTTGCTCACCAGCAGGTGCGTGCCGGCCTGCGCCGCCACTTGCGGCAGGTGCGTCACGCACAGCACCTGGCGCGCGCGGCCCAGCTCCTGCAGGCGCCGGCCGACCACCTCGGCCACCGCGCCGCCGATGCCGGTATCGACCTCGTCGAAGATCAGCGTGGGCGTGGGCGAGGCTTCGCTGGTGATCACCGAGATCGCCAGGCTGATGCGCGCCAGCTCGCCGCCCGACGCCACCCGGGCCAGCGGCCGCGGGCTCACGCCGGCATGGCCGGCGACCAGGAATTCGACCTGCTCGAGCCCGTGGCTCTGGCCTTCGTCGAGCGCATTGAGCGCGGCGACAAAGCTGCCGCCGGCCATCGACAGGCCCTGCATGGCGTCGGTGACCGCGGCGGACAGCGCCTGCGCCGCCTGCTTGCGGGCATGGCTGAGATGCTGCGCCAGGGTCAGGTAGGCGGCCTTGGCCGCGGTCTCGCGCGCCATCACCTTGTTCAGGTCCTGCGCGGCCTGCAGGTCGTCCAGTTGCTGGCGGCGGGCCACCAGCTCGTCGGGCAGCTGCTCGGGCGGCAGGCGGTACTTGCGCGCGGTGGCGTGCAGCGCCTGCATGCGTTCGTCGACCGCCTGCAGCCGCTCGGGATCGAGTTCGAGCCGGTCGACATAGCGCGTGAGCGAGTGCGCGGCTTCCTCGGCCTGCATCTGCGCGGGCTCGAGCGCGGCCAGCACGTCGCGCAGCGCGCCGTCGACATCAGCCAGCTGCTGCAGCTTGTGCACGATGGTATTCAGCGCCGACAGCACCGAGCCGTCGGCCTCGGACAGTGCGTCCAGCGCGGCGCGGCTGCCGTCGATCAGGCCGGCGGCATGCGACAGCCGGTTGTACTCGGACTGGATCTCTTCCCATTCGCCCGGCTGCGGGTTGAGCTTGTCCAGTTCGCCGACCTGCCATTCCAGCCGCTCGCGTTCGAGCTGCATCTCGCGCGACTGGTGTTCCACCGCCTCGCGCTGGCGCACGCAGGCACGCCAGGCGCGCCAGGCCTCGGCCACCGCGCCGGCCTGCTGGGTGAGGCCGGCGTGGGCGTCGAACAGCAGCCGCTGCGCATCGGGGCGCAGCAGCAGCTGGTGCGCGTGCTGGCCGTGGATGTCGACCAGCTGGTCGCCGACTTCGCGCAGCTGCGCCAGGGTGGCGGCGGCGCCGTTGATAAAGGCCTTGCTGCGGCCGCCGGCATCGACCGTGCGGCGCAGCAGCACGGTATGCACGCCGTCTTCCGCTTCGCTGTTGAGCTCGCGCTCGGCCAGCCAGGCATCCAGTGCCGGGTGGGTCGAGAAGGTGGCGCTGACGCTGGCGCGCGGGGCGCCTTCGCGCACCACGCCGGCATCGGCGCGTTCGCCCAGCACCAGCGCCAGGGCATCGATCAGGATGGATTTGCCGGCGCCGGTCTCGCCGGTGAAGACGGTGAAGCCAGTGGTGAAGTCCAGGTCGAGCGTATCGACGATGACGAAATCGCGGATGGACAGGCTGCGCAGCATCGTGGCGTGGAAGGTAGTCGGTCCGATGGGTTCGGGCTCAGGCTTGGAGGGCGGCTTGATACTGGCTCAGAGGCGGTTGTCCTCGGACGGGTATTCGTGCCAGTGCAGCTTCTTGCGCAGCGTGGCGTAGTAGTTGTAGCCGACCGGGTGCAGCAGGTTGATGGTCTTTTCGGAGCGCCGCACCACGATGCGGTCGCCCGGCAGCAGCGAGGTCAGCGACTGCATGTCGAAGTTGACGCTGGCGTCGCGCGCGCTGGCCACCTCGATGGTGACCTCGGCGTCGTGCGGCAGCACGATCGGGCGGTTGGACAGCGCGTGCGGGGCAATCGGCACCAGCACCACGCCCGACAGCGTCGGATGCAGGATCGGGCCGCCGGCGGACAGCGCGTAGGCGGTGGACCCGGTGGTGGTCGACACGATCAGGCCGTCCGAGCGCTGGTTGTACATGAAGTGGCCGTCCACCGACACCGCCAGCTCGACCATGCCGGAGATGCCCGAGCGGTTCACCACCACGTCGTTCAGGGCCAGCGCGGAGAAGATGTTCATGTCGTCGCGCACCACGCGCGATTCCAGCAGCAGGCGGGTCTCGGCCTCATAGCGGCCGTCGAGCATGTCGGGCAGCACGGTGTGCGCGTCTTCCAGCGCGATGTCGGTCATGAAGCCCAGCCGCCCGTGGTTGACGCCGATCAATGGCACGTCATAGCCGGCGAGCTGGCGGGCGATGCCCAGCAGCGTGCCGTCGCCGCCCAGCACCACGGCCACGTCGGCCTGCCGGCCGATCTCCTCGGCGGACAGGGCAGGGTAGGCGGTCAGCCCGGTGGCGAGCGAGGTTTCGCGCTCGAACACCACGTCCTGCCCGTTGCGCAGGATATAAGAGGCGATCTCCTCCAGCGGCCCTTCGATGCCGGCAGTGGAGTACCGGCCCACCAGGGCGACGGTCTTGAACGAAGTGCGCACGGCGCTGGCTTTCGGGGGGGCGGACATGCGTGGATTAGACCATACCGCCATGACGCTTGTCAGCAGGCGCCAGCGAGCGGGCCAGGCCGGCCGCCAGAAGGTCCAAAACTTGCGTAAAATCGGGGCATCATGGATGAACGCTCCAAAACGCTGCTCAAGACCCTGATCGAGCGCTATATTGCCGAAGGGCAGCCGGTCGGTTCCCGCACCTTGTCGAAATACTCGGGGCTGGACCTGTCGCCTGCGACGATTCGCAATGTGATGTCCGATCTGGAGGAAATGGGCTTTATTGCCAGTCCGCACACCTCGGCCGGCCGTATCCCGACCCCGCGCGGCTACCGGCTGTTCGTCGATTCGATGCTGACGGCCAAGCCGCTGGAGCGCAACGCCGACCTGGCCGAGCTGACCGGCCAGATCCAGGACCAGCTCGGCGGCCAGCAGCTGGGGCCGCAGCGCATGATCACGGCGGCGGCGCGCACGCTGTCCAACCTGTCGCACTTCGCCGGCGTGGTGATGACGCCGCGCCGCGCGCAGGCGTTCCGGCAGATCGAATTCATGCGGCTGTCGGACAAGCGCATCCTGCTGATCATCGTCAGCCCCGAGGGCGACGTGCAGAACCGCATCATCCAGACCGAGCTGTCGTACACGCCGGCCCAGCTGATCGAGGCGGCCAACTTCTTCAACTCGCACTATGCCGGCATGAGCTTCGACGCGGTGCGCGGCCACCTGCGGGTGGAACTGCAGGACCTGCGCCGCGACATGTCGCAGCTGATGCAGGCCGCGGTCGAGGCCGGCAGCGTCGCCGAGGACGAGGACGACGACCACGTCTTCATCAGTGGCGAGCGCAAGCTGCTGGAAGTGGAAGACCTGGCCTCCAGCATGGACAAGCTGCGGCGCCTGTTCGACGTGTTCGAGCACAAGACCAGCCTGCTGCAGCTGCTGGACGTGTCCAGCCATGCGCAGGGTGTGCAGATCTTTATCGGCGGCGAAAGCCGGCTGGTGCCGATCGAAGACATGGCGGTCATCACCGCCCCGTACGAGGTCGACGGCCAGATCGTCGGCACGCTCGGCGTGATCGGCCCCACGCGCATGGCGTATGAGCGCGTGATCCCCATCGTCGACATCACCGCGCGCCTGCTGTCCAGCGCCCTGAGCCAGAACTAGTGCAAAGACTGGCTGGTCTGACAAGCGGCCCCATTCCTGCCGAGCGCGGCAATCGCCGGTGCGCCGCACCGGCGCCATCCCGGCACCGTGTCAACCCGGAAGCGACATGACGTTTTCTCCCGAACCGGCCTACCAGCACGGCCACGCGCCGCGCACGGCGATCCTGCTGGTCAACCTGGGCACCCCGGACGCTCCCACGCCCAAGGCGGTGGGGCGCTACCTGAAGGAGTTCCTGTCCGACCCGCGCGTGGTCGAGATCCCGCGCGCGGCCTGGCTGCCGCTGCTGCATGGGGTGATCCTGCCGCTGCGTTCGCGCGCCTCGGCGCTGAAATACGAATCGATCTGGCTGCGCGAGGCCCATATGACGGGCTCGCCGCTGCTGGTCTACAGCGAGCGCCAGGCCCATGCGCTGCAGCGGCTGATGAACCAGCACGGCCATGAGGTGACGGTCGCGTGCGCAATGCGCTACGGCAACCCGTCGATCGCCTCGGTGCTGGAGGCGCTGCGCCGGCAGGGCTGCGAGCAGGTGCTGGTGCTGCCGATGTATCCGCAATACTCCGGCACCACCACGGCCACGGCCTTCGACGAGGTGTTCCGGGTGCTGGGCCAGTGGCGCAACCAGCCCGAGCTGCGGCTGGTCAAGCATTTCCATGACCATCCGGCCTATATCTCGGCGCTGCACCAGCAGGTCGGCGCCTACTGGGCGCGCCACGGCATGCCGGACTTTGCCCGCGGCGACAAGCTGATCCTGTCGTTCCATGGTGTGCCGCGGCGCACGCTGGAGCTGGGCGACCCCTATCACTGCGAATGCCTGAAGACCGGCCGGCTGCTGGGCGAGGCGCTGGGCCTGCAGCCGGGCCAGTACCAGGTGACGTTCCAGTCTCGTTTCGGCAAGGCGGAATGGCTGCAGCCGTACACCGCGCCGACGCTGGCCGAGCTGGGCAAGGTCGGCGCGGGCCGGGTCGATGTCTTCTGTCCCGGCTTTCCGGCCGACTGCATCGAGACCCTGGAGGAAATCGCCATGGAAGGGCAGACCGAGTTCAAGGTCGCGGGCGGCAAGGATTTCCACTTCATCCCGTGCCTGAATGACGCCGATCCGTGGGTCGCGGCCATGGCCGAGATCGCGCTGCAGCACCTGCAGGGCTGGCCGCTGGCCACGCCGCATCCGCATGAACTGGAAGCACGGCGCACGCGCGCCCAGACCCGGGGAGCGGCGGCATGAATGTCGACTTTGAGCCGGATGCGCGCCAGCGCATCGACAAATGGCTGTGGTGCGCGCGCTTCTTCAAGACGCGCTCGCTCGCGGCCGAAGCGGTGGAGCGCAGCAAGGTGACCGTCAACGGCCAGCCATGCAAGAACTCGCGCGAGGTGAAGCCCGGCGACATGGTGGTGCTGGAAGCGCACCAGCAGCGCTGGGAACTGGTGGTGAAAGGCATTGCCCCGGCGCGCGGGCCGGCGCCGGTGGCGCAGACGCTGTACGAGGAAAGTGCCGAAAGCCAGTCGCGCCGGCTGGCCGACGCCGAGCGCCGGCGCCTGCAGCCGGAGCCGTCCGCGCAGATCCAGGGGCGCCCGACCAAGCGGGACCGGCGCCGCATCGACCACCTGAAGAGCTGAAATGACAATGCGGCGGCACCGGGAAGCCCCCGCTGCCGCCGCGCGCTTGGACCAGGGTCAGGTGGCGCTTATTCCTGCGTGACTTCCTGGCTGACGATAGGGACGATGTAGTGCTTGAACACCGCCTTGCCGCTGCCATACTCCGTATCGCGCGGGGTGAATGCGCCGGAAAGGCAGATAAAGACGGTCATGACCGCCAATGCGGCCACAAGGCAGAGTGTCACGACTGGCAGCTTATGCATGGCCAACCTTCCGGAAGAGGCACAAAGATGAACCATCTCCACAACCCCCGGCATTTTTGTCATTTTTATTACTGGGAATCTTAGTGATTGCGATGCAGCAAAGCAATAAGGCGTCGATTGCATATGCCTGGCCTTTGTAACCGTGTGTTTCCGCGTCACGCCAGCGCCACTCTTGAAAACCTGCGCCTTGCCACCACCTGCACGGAACACGCGCCGATTTACCACCCGCGGCCAGGCCCATGGCGGGCCGCGACAATGCATTGATACGGATCGACATGGAAGAACAGAAGCAGACGCCAACCACCCAGACGCCTACGCCCGCTGGCGATGAGGCGGCCAACGCCAGCCAGGAGGCCGGCGCGCCGGAAACCGCTGCCGTGGACGACGTGGCGGCCCAGCTGGCCGCCCTGGAAGCCAAGGCGCGCGAGCATTACGACCTGTATATGCGCGCCGTTGCCGAGGGCGAGAACATCCGCCGCCGGGCGCAGGAAGATGTCGCCAAGGCGCACAAGTTCGCCATCGAGAACTTCGCCGACAACCTGCTGCCGGTGATGGACAGCCTGCAGGCCGCGCTGGCCGACGGCTCGGGAGATATCGCCAAGCTGCGCGAAGGCGTCGAGCTGACCGCGCGCCAGCTGGCCGCCGCCTTTGAGCGAGGCAAGATCGTTGAACTCAACCCGGTGGGCGAAAAATTCGACCCGCACCGCCACCAGGCCATCTCGATGGTGCCGGCGGACCAGGAACCCAATACCGTGGTGACCGTGCTCCAGCGCGGCTACACCATTGCCGAGCGCGTGCTGCGGCCGGCTCTGGTGACGGTGGCGGCACCGAAATAAGGCCGCCTGGGGCGGCGGCGTGCCGTCCTGGATCGCGACCTGACGCCCGGTGCCGGCTGGCCCGGGCGTTTGTCATTCTGGAGCGAGCATGACCACTGAACCAGGCGCTGGCCCGGCGACATTCCCGGTCCCCCACCTCGACCACCGCGCCTTCGAGGCATTCGGCATGCGCGAGGTCGATGACGGCAGCATCGACGCCGCCATCGCCGCTGCGGGCGATGCGCTGGTGTGCGTGTTCTTCTGGGGGGAGGACTGCTTCAACTGCGAGATGGCCAAGAAGGCCATGCTGGCCAACCCCGAACCGATCCGCGCGCTGGAACTGCGCTGGCTGCATGCCAACGTCTACGCGCATCCCGGGCTGGGCCGGCGCTTTGGCCTGCATGGCATCCCGGTGTTCATGTTCTTCCGGAACGGCAAGAAGCTGGGCCGCGCCACCGGCTGGCATGGCCACGGCCAGTTTGCCGCCGCGGTGGCCAATGCGCGGCTCAAGGCCAGCGGCAAGCCGCTGGCCGGCTGAGTGGGTTCAGCGGGACAGCGCGTAGCCGATGCGGAACTGCCACGGCAGCTTGTGGTTGTAGTCCAGCAGGCTCTCGCCATAGCCGACGAAGTAGCCCGCCATCAGGTAGCCCGCGGTGCCGGGGATCAGCCGCGCCATCGGGTAGGTCAGCTGCGCGTCGACGCTGCCGTACCACTTGCGCGTGCCCTTGCGCAGCGTGGCGGAGAACTCCCATGAGTCCGGGCGCCCGTAGGCAATGCCCAGGTCCATGAAACCGCGGTAGTGGGCGATGTCGGGGTTGTCGCCCTTTTCCACGTAGGCGTAGAGCTTGGGCGCGACGCGCCAGTGCCAGTCGTTCTGGTCGCCAAAGTAGAAGGTCGGCTTGACGAAGACCGTATTGATGCTGCGCGAGTCGTCGCCGTTGCGGCCATTGGATTCATGCTCCAGGCCGGCCGCCAGCGACAGCCGGCTGATGGCGTTGTTGCGCACGCCGGTATCCGACAGGTAATAGAACAGGCTGGGCCGGTAGTTGGTGTCGCGGAACGGCTTGGACTGCTCGGACAGGTCCCATAGCGAGAACTGGGTGTAGGCCACGTAGAGGTTGTCGAACAGACGCTTCGACGCCGGATCTTCGCCCTGGAAGAGGCGGTACTTGAAGCTCAGCTGGAACTTGGCGTTGGCCCCGTCATGCGCGCCGACCATGAAATACATCGGGTCATGGAACGATAGCCGGGCGCTGTCGCGCAGGTCGGCCGGAGCGGGTGCGGCAGCGTCGGCGGTGGTGACCGGGGTCACCGGTACGGCGGCTTCGGTGGCCGGCTCCAAGCCGTTCGCTGCCAGCGCCTTGCCGGCAACCGGCGGCTCAGCGGTGGCGGATTCACCGGGCCGCGGCAGGCGGTTCAGCGTCAACAGCACCGGCGCGGCGTCGATGCCGGTGGCATCCAGCCGCACCTGGCCGCGCAGGGCCGGCGGCAGCGCCACCGTGTAGCGGATCGCGCGGTGCTCGCCGCGGCGCAGGTTGACCACGGCCGGGCCCGAGTCTTCGCGCCACAGCACCAGCCGCACCGGCGCCTGCAGGTCGCCCGAGGCGGTCACTTCGAGCGTGTCGGGAATACGGTAGCGGCGCGTGGCGTCGTCGGCGCTGACCACCAGCGTCAGCGTGAGCGGCTGGTTGCCGTCGATCACGCGCGGCGGCTGCAACAGCGCCACGCCGGCGTGGCCGGCGAGGGGGCAGGCCAGCATCAGCGACAGGCAGAGCGGGGCAACGGCGCGGCCGGCGGGCGCGAGCCGGCGCCGGCGGGGGAGGGTAATACGGGACATGGCTTGCGGGCACCGCGCCGCCATGTGACGGCAACGCGGCTAGGGAAAATGCGGACCCGCAAAGACTACCACGCACCCATCGGAGGGTTGTGACGAATTGTACGCTGCACTTGATGCGTGACGCGTACCGGACTTAGCGGTTGGCGCGGCGCTTGACGCAATCGACATAGTGGTCGCCGTCGGGCGGCTGGCCGGTGCGCTGTGCCTGCCACAGCATTTCGCCCAGGCATTCCATCACCTGGTGCTGCGCTTCGTGCGGGGAATCCAGGCGGCGTGCCAGCGCCTCATAGGCCTGGCGGATGCCGCGCGGCTGGTCGACCGAGACCTGCTCGGAGATCGACAGGTGCATCGACAGGTGCAGGAAGGGGTTGGTCTGGCCTTGCTCGGGTGTGTAGTCCTGCGACAGCGCACCTTCGGTGTCGCGCAGCAGGCCGTGGTACTCGGGGTGCTCGCCGATCCAGTCTACAGCGATGGCTTCCAGCGGGGTCAGCACGCCGCCTGTGAGCTGCTTCTGCCAGGCATCGCAGAAGAACCGGCGGACTTCTTCTCGTGAGGGATTAAACATGGTGGCGACATTGTAAACGAGGGCCGCGGCCCGCGCTGGCGGTCCGGTTGCTGCAGACGGCGCCAAGTAGAATGCGGGATCGCCGACTTCCCGCCCGCCCGATGACCGCTTCCGCCCAAACCGCCCCGGACCATGCCCGCGACAAGCTGGCCGGCGTGCTGCTGATCGCGCTGTCGGCCAGCGCCTTTGGCGCCATGGCGATCTTCGCGCGCTTTGCCTACGCGGCCGGCGCGGATGTCTACGGGCTGCTGCTGGTGCGCTTCGTGCTGGCCGCCGCGGCACTGGCCTGGGTGATGCGCACGCGCGGCATCGGCCTGCCGCCGTGGCGCCGCGTGCTGGCGCTGGCGGCGATGGGCGGCATCGGCTATGTCGGCCAGTCGTTCTGCTTCTTCAGCGCACTCAACCATGCGCAGGCCAGCCTGGTGGCGCTGCTGCTGTACCTGTACCCGCTGTTCGTGACGATCCTGGCGGCCATCTTCCTGAAGGAGCGGCTGACCACCGCCGCGGTGATCGCGCTGGTGCTGTGCTCGGTCGGCGCCGGCCTGACCGTCGGCGGCGGCGAGGGCTCGCCGCTGGGGATCGCGCTGGGGCTGGCGGCGGCGGTGATCTACTCGGTCTATATCATCGTCGGCGCGCGCGTGACCGCTGGCGTCAACCCGATTGCCACCACCACGGTGATCTGCACCGCGGCGGCGCTGGTCTACGGCGCCGTCGGCCTGCTGCGGATGGGGGCGGGCGCGCCGCCGCAGTTCCCGGCCACTGCCGGCGGCTGGCTGGCGCTGGCGGGCATCGCGCTGCTGTCGACGGTGCTGGCGATCCTGACCTTCTTCGCCGGCCTGCAGCGACTGGGCGCGGCGCAGGCGTCGATGCTGTCGACGCTGGAGCCGGTGGTCACCGTGTTGCTGGCGGCGCTGCTGCTGGGCGAGCATATCGGCACGGCGCAGGCCGTGGGTGGCGGGCTGATCCTGGCCGGCGTGCTGTGGCTGACCCGCAGGGGCAGTGCGCCGGCGCCGGCCCGCGCCGATATGCAAGGGAATTGAACGGGTTGCTCAAAGGCGCTGTCGTGGCGCGCACAAAGCGTTGGGTACAATCGCCCCTTCCCTCAAATCCCGTACAGGAAAGAAGCGCATGTCCCAGATCGACAACGCCGCGCTGGCGCAGCTGTTCACCGAAGCCCGCACGCACAACGTGTGGCAGGACCGCCACGTGGACGACGCCGTGCTGCACCAGATCTATGAAGCGATGAAGTTCGGCCCGACCGCTGCCAACAGCAGCCCGGCGCGCATCGTGTTCGTCAAGAGCGCTGCCGAGAAGGCGCGTCTGGTGGACTGCGTGTCGGCCGGCAACGTCGACAAGACCCGTTCGGCGCCGGTGACGGCCATCATCGCCTTCGACACCGCCTTCCACGACCAGCTGCCCAAGCTGTTCCCGCATGCCGACGCCCGTTCCTGGTACGCCGGCAACGACGAGAAGATCGCCCGCGACGCGCTGATGAACAGCTCGCTGCAAGGCGGCTACTTCATCCTGGCGGCGCGCGCGCTGGGCCTGGACTGCGGCCCGATGGGCGGCTTCGATGCCGACAAGGTCAACGCAGCCTTCTTCCCCGATGGCAAGTGGCAGGTCAACTTCCTGTGCAACCTGGGCTACGGCGAGGCCGACAAGCTGTTCCCGCGCGGCCCGCGCCTGTCGTTCGACGAAGCCTGCCGTATCGTCTGATCGCGCTGCGCACCATCAAAAAAGCGACCCGGCCGTGGTCGCTTTTTTTTGGGGCACGCAGCAGCGCTTCAGGCCGTCCACTCCTGCAGGGGATCGGGATTGCAGGCCAGGTAGCGCTGCGGTTCGGCAATGCCAAGCCGCGCGCGGGCCGCGCCGATGGGTTCGTGCAGCAGCTTTTCATAGTCCTCGCCCAACAGCCAGCGGGCGCGCCGGCCCAGCCGGTAGCCCTCCAGCACGGCCCGCGCAAAGGCCAGCCTGCCGCTCACGCGCAGGCTTTTCAGCGACGCCGCGATGGCGATGAAGGCCCAGCCCTTGCCGCCGGTCTGCGCATAGCTGAATGCCACCAGTGCGGCTTCGCCAAGGCTTTCATCGGCCCGGTAGCCGGTGAGCACATGCCAGATGTCGTGGATGTCGCGGGTACGCCGGCCGAACCACATGTAGGCGTCCTCGATCAACGGTTCCTGGTCCAGGTTCGAGACCTTGGCCAGCCCGTCAGCGCTGTAGCCGGTCTGTTCCAGGAACGCGCGATAGGCCGCGCCCACCGTGCCCGGTGCGAACCTGGCCACGTAGGCGGGATCGGACAGGCGCTCCGCCAGCTCGATGCGCTGGTAGACCATGCGCCGCCCGTCGGGCGTGCTCAGCAGCCGGTTGAAGTTGCGGGGCATGGACGGCCCGTTGAGCGCGCGCATGATGCGGAACACCTGCTCCGTGTCGTTGCCGTTCGCCATCAGCTTGCGAACGGCCTGGAACGCGGCGAAGACATTGTGCTTGTAGGGGTTGGAAGCGGTGGTGGTGGCCATGGGCGGGGCTCCGTGGATCAGGCGACCTGCGCCTGGGCCGGCGCGGGGACTTGCAGCCGGGCGGCGGCGTCGCGGACGAAATCGACGCTGGTGTCGATGGCGGTCACCGGCAGCATATGCCCGCCGCTGACCAATGTCAGCGTGGCGCCCGGAACCTTGGCGGCGAGCGCTTCGCCATGCTCGGCAAAATCCAGGATGCGGTCTTCGCGGCCGTAGAGGACACTGACCGGCACGCGCAGCGTGCCGTAGCGGTGCAGCAGCGCCGGCAGGCTCTGCGCGGCGCCGATCAGGTCTTCGGACGCGGCCAGGAAGTGGCGCGGCCGCAGCGCCAGCAGCCCGCCTCCGCGCGTCGGGAAGTCGTCCGGCACCGGGTCCGGGCCGAACACGATGTCCATCACGGCTTCGCGGCGCCGAATCGACATCGGCACCACCAGCGTCCATGCCATCAGCCGGCGCAGCCACGCGCTGGGCACGGTCATGGCCTGGAACACCGGCGAGATCGCCTTGGGCGGGTGCGTGAGCGGCGCGATCAGTGCCAGCCCGCCCACGCGCTCGGGGTGGTGGATGGCCAGTGCCAGCGCAATCGCGCCACCCAGCGAATGGCCCACCACCAGCGGACGCTCCAGGCCAAGCTTGTCGCACAGCGCGGCGAGCGCTGCGGCCTGCGCCGGCAGGTCCGCGGCGCTGCCCGGCGTGCGTATGGAGTGGCCCGCGCCGGGGCGGTCGACGGCGATCACGCGGAAATGCTCGGCAAGCGGCCCGATCATGCCGTAGCCAAAATTCTCAAGCTGGCCGGACAGGCCATGCACCAGCAGCACCGCCGGGCCCTGGCCGCGCTCCACCACGTGCAGCCGCGCGCCGGGCACGTCGACAAAGCGGCCGTGCGGCGGCATGGCGGCTTCGATGCGCCGCGCGGTGCGCCACGTGTACAGATACAGCGACGCGCCCAGCGCCAGGATCAGCCCGATCAGCACCGCGAAAACGGTCAGGACGATGGTCATGATTGCACCTCGCTGGCGGCAACGGCCGGCACCGTGTTGTTGTTGTCGGTGGTGTCCTGGCCGTCCCGGTGCGCCCGGTGTGCCAGGGGAGAGGGAGGCGGGACATCGAACTGCAACACGCCGTCTGCGATGCGCCCGTGCCGGATCGCCAGCAGGTCTTTCAGGTAGTTCTGGTGCACGCGCCATGGCTTGCGATGCCCTTGCCGGGGCAGCACGGTGGCGGCACGCTGCACGTAGCCGGAGGTGAAATCCAGGAACGGGGTCGGCTCAACGTCAGCCGGGGCGCGCGGCACGGCAATGCGGTGGGCGTGGCGATCCATATGACGCAGCAGGCGGCAGACGTACTCGGCCGTGAGGTCGGCCTTGAGCGTCCACGAGGCATTGGTGTACCCGAAGGCCAGCACGAGGTTGGGCACATCGCTCAGCATCATCCCCTTGTAGGCCAGGCATTCGGCGGGGCGGCGCGGCTGGCCGTCCACGGTGAGTGCAATGTCGCCCAGCATGTTCAGCTTGAGGCCGGTGGCCACCACCACGACATCCGCGGCCAGCGTCTTGCCGCTGGCCAGCACGATGCCGTTCTCGGTGAACCGGTCGATGGTGTCGGTCACCACCGATGCGCGCCCGTCGCGGATCGCGCGGAACAGGTCGCCGTCGGGCACCAGGCACAGGCGCTGGTCCCAGGGCCGGTAGCGGGGCGTGAAGTGGGTGCCGACGTCATAGCCCGGCGCCAGTTGCGCTGCCGCCATGCCGATCAGGCGCTGCCTGACGCGGTCCGGCCGGCGCCGCGCCAGCTGGAAGAACATCATGCCCAGCAGCACGTTCTTCCAGCGCGTGGCGGCGTAGGCCAGCCGCTCCGGCAGCACGCGGCGCAGCTTGTGGGCGATGGCGTCCTCGCCGGGGCGCGTCACGATATAGGTGGGAGAGCGCTGCAGCATCGTCACGTGCGCGGCGCTTTTCGCCATGGCCGGCACCAGCGTGACCGCCGTGGCGCCGCTGCCGATCACCACCACGCGCTTGCCGGCGTAGTCGAGCGATTCGTCCCAGAACTGCGGATGCACCATGCTGCCGCGGAATTGCGCTTCGCCTGCAAATTCGGGCCGGTGGCCCTCGGCATAGCTGTAATAGCCTGCGCACACATAGAGCAGGCGTGTGCGTAGGCGCAGCCGGCTGCGGTCCGCACTGCGTTCGGCTTCGACCGTCCAGCAGGCTGCGGCGCTGTCCCATGCTGCGCTGACGACCCGATGGCCGAAGCGGATATGTGACGTGATGCCGGCCTCTTCGGCGGTTTCGCGGATGTAGGCGCGAATCGACGGCCCGTCGGCGATGGCCTTGGCGCCGCGCCAGGGCTTGAAGCGGTAGCCCAGCGTGTACATGTCCGAATCCGAGCGGATGCCGGGGTAGCGGAACAGGTCCCAGGTGCCGCCCATGGCCTCACGCGCCTCCAGGATGGCGTAGCGCTTGCCGGGGCAGCGCATTTGCAGCTGGCGCGCGGCGCCGATGCCGGACAGGCCGGCGCCTACGATCAGGACATCAAGGACTGCGTCATCGGGACTTGAGGCGGTCATGGGGGGATCCGGGCGAGTGGCGCTTCTGACAACATAGATTGTCAGAAGCGATCCGGCAAGGAATCTGACAATAGGGAATGTCATAATGGCGCGCATGACGACCGAGCTCACCCCCGCGCGTCGCTACCGCGGCGCCGAAGCCGAAGAACGACGTGCCCAACGCCGTGTGCAGCTGATTGCCGCGGCCGTGCAGGTCTACGGCGAGCGCGGCTACCAGAACGCCACCGTCAAGGCCGTGTGCGAGGCCGCGGGCCTTACCGAACGGTATTTCTATGAGTCGTTCGCCAACAGCGAGGCCTTACTGCTGGCATCGTTTCAAACGGTGACCCACCGCTTGCTGCACACCCTCGCCCTGGCGGGCGAGGGGGCCGGAGGCGAGGGCCAGCAACGCGCGCTGGCCATGCTGCGCGCCTATTTCGGGGCGCTGCGGCGCGAGCCGCGTTCAGCGCGGGTGTTCCTGGTGGAAATCCGCGGCGTCAGCAAGCTGGTCGACGGGGCGCTGGCGGATTCGCTGGATGAATTCGGCGGGCTGCTCGCGCAAGCGCTGCTGCCGCCGGGACGCAAGCTCGATCCGTTGCTGACGGCGGGGGTGGCGGGCGGGGTGGTCCACATCGCCCTGCGCTGGATCACGCACGGCTACGCGCCCGAGGTGGAGGTGGTCGCGCGCACCGCGCTACAGCTGGCCCTGGTGCTGGCGCACGAGCCGGACTAGGACACCAGGCCCGGGTTACAGCTGCGGCGCCGGCGTCTTTTCCCTGAACTCGCATAGCGGCTCGATCACGCAGTGCCAGCACTCTGGCTTGCGCGCCTTGCACACGTAGCGGCCGTGCAGGATCAGCCAGTGGTGGGCATCGTGCAGGAACTCATGCGGCACGCACTTGAGCAGCTTCTGCTCGACGATCTGCACGGTCTTGCCCGGCGCCAGCCCGGTGCGGTTCGCTACCCGGAAGATATGCGTGTCCACCGCGATGGTGGGCTCGCCGAACGCGGTGTTGAGCACCACGTTGGCGGTCTTGCGGCCCACGCCCGGCAGCGCCTCCAGCGCTTCGCGCTCGGGCGGGACCTTGCCGCCGTGGCGCTCGACCAGGATGCGGCAGGTTTCGATCACATGCTTCGCCTTGGTCTTGTACAGCCCGATGGTCTTGATGTACTCGCTGAGGCCGGCTTCGCCCAGGTCCAGCATCTGGCGTGGGGTATGCGCTACCGGGAACAGCCGCCGCGTGGCCTTGTTGACGCCGACGTCGGTCGCCTGCGCCGACAGCAGCACGGCGATCAGCAGCTCGAACGGCGAGCTGTATTCCAGTTCGGTGGCCGGGGCAGGGTTGGTTTCGCGCAGCGTCTCAAAGATGGCACGGCACTTGGCGGCGTTCATTGTTTTACTTCCGGGTCGGTATTGGCGTTCTGGTCGGATCCAGGCCTGGCAAGTCCCGCGCGTGCGCGCCGTGCTTCGGCGGCGTCGATCTGGGCCTGCACCGCAGCCGAGACGTTCTCCGTATTGCGCGGCTGCGCGGCCTGCTGCTTCTGCCGGGCGCGTTCGATGGCGGCCTGGATGATGGCGCGCTTGCGTTCCTGCGCGGCGCGCTCGGCATCGTTCTCCGGCGCTTCGGCTTGCACCGCGGCCAGCTTGGCGGCGGCCTTGGCGGCCAGGCGCGCGTCGTTTTCCTCGCGCTCGCGCACCAGCCGCGCATTGCGCGCCAGGTAGCGCGCGTGCGCGGCATCGGCCTGCGCCTGCGACCACGCGGCCCAGCCGGTGCGCGCGCCGGTGACCGGGACCATGTCGATGCAGTCGACCGGGCAGGGCGCCACGCACAGGTCGCAGCCGGTGCACCAGTCAGGGATCACCGTATGCATCTGCTTGGCGGCGCCGGCAATCGCATCGACCGGGCAGGCCTGGATGCAAAGCGTGCAGCCGATGCAAAGGCTCTCGTCGATGCGGGCCACCGCGCGCGGCTGTTCGCTGCCGCGCTCCGGGTCCAGCGGCAGTGGTTCGGTGCCGAGCGCCGCGGCCAGGCGCACGATTCCTTCCGCGCCGCCGGGCGGGCAGCGGTTGCAGGCGGCTTCGCCGCTGGCCATGGCTTCGGCGTAGGGGCGGCAGCCGTTGAAGCCGCATTTTGTGCACTGGGTCTGTGGCAGCAGCGCTTCGATGCGGTCGGCAAGGGACTTGACGGCGGGATTCACGACTACGGGCAGGAAATCAGGGGACAAGACAGGGACCAAGGCCGGATCAGAACGGTCAAGACACGATATTTACGGGGCGCTGTGAGGGTTTGGCGACATAACAGCCGAACCCGGCGGCGGACAATAGGCCAGCGACCCTGCGGCATCGGGATCTCTGTGGACCCCTGCGAGCCATCGCGCCGCAAGGATTATCCCCGATTTCGCCGGCGGGCAGAAACGGCGATGATGCGCGCACCGCCGGATTGCCGCATTCCGGCCTATGCCATAATCCGCGCAACGATCGACCAGCCACCCCATGTCAACTGAGCCCAAGACCAAACGCGACCCGGAAGGGACGCGCCGACGCATCCTCGCTGCGGCCACCGAGGAATTCGCCAAGGGGGGTCTGGCCGGCGCCCGCGTCGACCAGATTGCCCGGCGCGCGGAAACCAACGAACGAATGCTGTACTACTACTACGGCAGCAAGGAAGGCCTGTTCCTGGCGGTGCTTGAGAAGCAATACGCTAATTTCCGCGCCGACGAGGAGCAGCTGCACCTGGTCGACGAAGACCCGGTCCAGGGCGTGCGCACGCTGGCGCGTTTCGTCTGGGACTGGTATTACGAGCACCCGGAGTTCATCCGCCTGGTCAACAGCGAGAACCTGCACGAGGCCCGGCACCTGAAGAAGTCGGCGCAGCTGCAGCAGCTGATCAACCCGGTGGTGGATGTGCTGGCCGACGTGATCCGGCGCGGGCAGGAACAAGGCGTGTTCCGCGACGATATCGACGTGCCGCAGTTCTACCTGACGATTTCCGCGCTGGGCTACTACGTGCTGTCCAACCGCTATACCATCAGTGCCGTGATCGGCCGCGACGTGGCCTCGCAGCAGGAGCATGAGCGCTTTGCCGAGCTGCACTCGGAAATGCTGCTCAGCTACCTGAAGAAGCACTGAGCATCCCGGCCCCGCAAGAAGAAACGCCCGCAATCGCGGGCGTTTTCTTACCTGGTGGCCGAGGCCTGGTGGTACTTGCGGATAAAGTCGCGCAGCTGCGGGTAGATCTCTTCGCGCCAGCGCCGGCCCGAGAAGATGCCGTAGTGGCCGCAGTGTGCCGCGTTCAGGTGCTGCTTGCGGGTTTTCGGGATGCCGGCGCACAGGTCGTGCGCCGCGGCGGTCTGGCCCGCGCCCGAGATGTCGTCCAGTTCGCCCTCGACGGTCATCAGCGCGGTGCTCTTGATGTCCTGCGGCCGCACCGGATTGCCGTCGATGGCCCAGGTGCCGTTGGCCAGGCGGAATTCCTGGAACACCTCGCGGATGGTGTCGAGGTAGTACTCGGCGGCCATGTCGAGCACCGCGTTGTATTCGTCGTAGAAGCGCACGTGGGCTTCGGCGTCATCCGCATCGCCCTCGACCAGGCTCAGGTAGAAGTCATAGTGCGAGGAAAGGTGCCGGTCCGGGTTCATCGCCACGAAACCGGCATGCTGCAAAAAGCCCGGGTAGACGCGGCGGCCGTGGCCGGGGTAGTTGGCCGGCACGGTGTAGATGACGTTGTTCTCGAACCACTCGAACGACTTGTTGGTCGCCAGCGAGTTGACCGCGGTGGGGCTCTTGCGGGCGTCGATCGGGCCGCCCATCATGGTCATGGTGCGCGGCGTCTTCTCGCCGGCCGAGGCCATCAGCGAGATCGCGGCCAGCACCGGCACGGTGGGCTGGCATACCGAGATCACATGCAGGTTCTCGGCGCCGATATGGCGGATGAATTCCTGGATGTAGTAGATGTAGTCCGACAGGTGGAACGCGCCTTCCTCGACCGGCACCATGCGTGCGTCGATCCAGTCGGTGACGTAGACCTTGTGGTCCTGCAGCAGCGTGCGCACCGTGTCGCGCAGCAGCGTGGCATGGTGGCCCGACAGCGGCGCGGCCACCAGCACCACCGGCTCATCCTTGAGCAGCTTGATGGTCTCCGGGTCGTCGGCATAGCGCTTGAAGCGCACCAGCTTGCAGAACGGCTTTTCAAGCACGGTCTGCTCGACGATGGGGATGTCGCGCCCGTTGGAGCGCACCGACTTGATGTCGAATGCCGGCTTTTCGTATTCCTTGCCGAGCCGGTACAGCAGTTCATAGCCGGCAGCCAGGCGGGGTGCGCCGGGAACCAGCGAGAGCGGGCTGAGGGGGTTGGTGAAGGTCTTGGCGGTCGCCTGGGCCCACGCGGTCAGCGGGTGCAGGATCGAGCGCTGGAACTCATGCAATTGGTAGAGCATGCCTTTTCTGCCTGGGGTCTAGCTAAGAGGTACGTACTACCAAGTACTAATGTACTGACAATACACCGGGGGATCGTGGCGCCGATTATGCCTTTAACCGAACGACCGTGCTAACGATCTTGCTCTGCAGCATATACCTTAAAGTACATCCGTTGCTGCGGAAAACAATAAGGTAAAAGGCTGATTTCTTGATGACATTGGCTGATAAATCGTAAACAAATGCAAAAAGCGGCCGAAGCCGCTTTTTGTGCATTGCTTTGTGACGCTTGCGCCAGTCGCCACCTGTTGCGGGATGGCGATTGCAAAAGCCTTTTACATCACAGCTGCGATCGCATCGACGACGGCGTCGATGTTGCGGCTGTTCAGCGCGGCCACGCAGATGCGGCCGGTGCCGACGGCGTAGATGCCATGCTCGTTGCGCAGGCGGTCCACCTGGGCCGAGGTCAGGCCCGAGTACGAGAACATGCCGCGCTGCGCCTTGACGAAGGAGAAGTCGCCCGGCACGCCCTTGGCGGCCAGCTTGTCGACCAGCGCATGGCGCATCAGCTTGATGCGGTCGCGCATCTCGGCCAGCTCTTCTTCCCACATGGCGCGCAGTTCCGGGCTGTTCAGCACGGTCGCGACCACGGTGCCGCCGTGCGTCGGCGGGTTGGAGTAGTTGGTGCGGATCACGCGCTTGACCTGCGACATCACGCGCTGCGCTTCTTCCTTGCTGGTGGTGACGATCGACAGCGCGCCGACGCGCTCGCCGTACAGCGAGAAGCTCTTCGAGAACGAGCTCGACACGAAGAAGGGCAGTCCGGAGTCCGCGAACAGGCGCACGGCGGCGCCGTCCGGGTCGATGCCGTCGGCAAAGCCCTGGTAGGCCATGTCCAGGAACGGGATCAGGTTGCGTTCCTTGACCAGTTCCACCACCTGCTTCCACTGCTCGGGCGACAGGTCCACGCCGGTCGGGTTGTGGCAGCAGGCGTGCAGCACGACGATGGTGTTGGCCGGGAACGACTTCAGCGATTCCACCATGCCGGCAAAGTTCAGGCCGTGGCTGGGGGCATCGTAGTAGGCATAGTTGACCACCGGGAAGCCGGCGGATTCGAACAGTGCGCGGTGGTTTTCCCAGCTCGGGTCGCTGATGGCGACCTTGGCGTCCGGATACAGGCGCTTCAGGAAGTCGGCGCCGATCTTCAGCGCGCCGGTGCCGCCGAGTGCCTGGGCCGTCACCACGCGGCCTTCCGTGATCAGCGGCGATTCCTTGCCGAACAGCAGCGTCTGCACGGCCTGGTCATAGGCGGCAATGCCTTCGATCGGCAGGTAGCCACGCGGCGTGGCGGTGGTCAGACGTGCCTTTTCTGCCTCCTGGACGGCGCGCAGCAGGGGGATTTTCCCTTCGTCGGTGAAGTACACGCCAACGCCCAGGTTGACCTTGGTCGGGCGGGTATCGGCATTGAAGGCTTCGTTGAGGCCCAGGATCGGGTCGCGCGGGGCCATCTCGACGGCAGAAAACAAACTCATTTGGAATCTCGTGGTCGGCTATGTAAGAAAACGGGAAGGCGTAGAATGCTTCGGACTGCGCTGGGGGCTGACAGGCCCCCGTGACGCTTCCGGCTTGAAGCGGGGGCTGGCAACCCCAAGATTCTAGCGTATTCGCCCCGTATTCCTGAGGTATTTCCCTAATCCCGCCCGTAAATTCGCCCCCTATGTCGAACCTTGCAGAAGCCGCGCCGGCCCTGGACGAAGAGAAATTCGTCACATTCCCCGGCTCCCCGTTCCAGCTCTACCAGCCGTTCCCGCCCGCCGGCGACCAGCCGGAGGCCATCCGGCAACTGGTGGAGGGGGTCGAGGACGGCCTGTCGTTCCAGACGCTGCTGGGGGTGACGGGTTCGGGCAAGACCTTCACCATGGCCAATGTGATCGCCCGGATGGGACGGCCGGCGATCGTGTTCGCGCCCAACAAGACGCTGGCGGCCCAGCTCTACGCCGAGTTTCGCGAGTTCTTCCCGCGCAACGCGGTCGAGTACTTCGTCAGCTACTACGATTACTACCAGCCCGAGGCCTACGTCCCGCAGCGCGACCTGTTTATCGAGAAGGACTCGTCGATCAACGAGCATATCGAGCAGATGCGGCTGTCGGCGACCAAGAGCCTGCTGGAGCGCCGCGACACGATCATCGTGGCGACCGTCTCTGCGATCTACGGTATCGGCAACCCGACCGAATACCACCAGATGATTCTCACCTTGCGGGCCGGCGACAAGATCAGCCAGCGCGATGTGATCGCGCGCCTGATCGCGATGCA
Organism: Cupriavidus sp. FW305-26; assembly: GCF_058787975.1. Lineage (NCBI taxonomy): Bacteria > Pseudomonadati > Pseudomonadota > Betaproteobacteria > Burkholderiales > Burkholderiaceae > Cupriavidus > Cupriavidus sp. FW305-26. The sequence continues at coordinate 39,341 of NZ_JBYTAH010000042.1, read as the reverse complement.
GTACACCCGCAACGAGACCGATTTCCAGCGCGGCACCTTCCGCGTGCGCGGCGACACCATCGACATCTTCCCGGCCGAGCATGCCGAGATGGCGGTGCGGCTGGAGATGTTCGACGACGAAGTCGAGTCGCTGCAGTTCTTCGACCCGCTGACTGGCCGCGTGCGCCAGAAGATCCCGCGCTTCACGGTCTATCCGTCGAGCCACTATGTGACCCCGCGCGAGACCGTGCTGCGCGCGATCGAGGCGATCAAGTCGGAGCTGCGCGAGCGGCTGGAGTTCTTCCACAAGGAAAACCGGCTGGTGGAGGCGCAGCGGCTTGAGCAGCGCACCCGCTTCGACCTGGAAATGCTGTCCGAGCTGGGCTTCTGCAAGGGCATCGAGAACTATTCGCGGCACCTGTCCGGCGCTAAGCCGGGCGAGCCGCCGCCGACGCTGGTCGACTACCTGCCGCCCGACGCGCTGATGTTCCTGGACGAGTCGCACGTGCTGATCGGCCAGCTCAACGGCATGTACAACGGCGACCGCGCGCGCAAGACCACGCTGGTGGAGTACGGCTTCCGGCTGCCCTCGGCGCTGGACAACCGGCCGCTGAAGTTCGACGAATTCGAGCGCAAGATGCGCCAGGTGATGTTTGTTTCGGCCACGCCGGCGCAGTTCGAGCAGGACAATGCCGGGCAGGTGGTGGAGCAGGTGGTGCGTCCGACCGGGCTGGTCGATCCCATCATCATGGTGCGCCCGGCGACCACGCAGGTGGATGACCTGCTATCGGAAATCCACGCCCGCGTGGAGGTTGGCGAACGCGTGCTGGTGACCACGCTGACCAAGCGCATGGCCGAGCAGCTGACCGAGTTCCTGTCCGAGAACGGCGTCAAGGTGCGCTACCTGCACTCGGACATCGACACGGTCGAGCGCGTGGAGATCATCCGCGACCTGCGCCTGGGCACCTTCGACGTGCTGGTGGGCATCAACCTGCTGCGCGAAGGCCTGGATATTCCCGAGGTGTCGCTGGTGGCGATCCTCGATGCGGACAAGGAAGGCTTCCTGCGCGCCGAGCGCTCGCTGATCCAGACCATCGGGCGCGCCGCGCGCAACGTCAACGGTACCGCGATCCTGTACGCGGACCGCATGACCGAGTCGATGAAGAAGGCGATTGGAGAGACCGAGCGCCGCCGTGCCAAGCAGATCGCCTTCAACGAGGCCAACGGCATCACGCCGCGCGGCGTGGTCAAGCGCATCAAGGACATTATCGACGGCGTCTATAGCGTCAACGATGCCAGGGCCGAGCTGCTGGCGGCGCAGGAGCAGGCCCGCTACGAGGACATGAGCGAGAAGCAGGTCTCCAAGGAAATCAGGCGTTTGGAGAAGCTCATGCTCGATCACGCCCGCAACCTGGAGTTCGAGCAGGCGGCGCAGGTGCGCGACCAGCTGGCCAAGCTCAAGGCGCAGGTGTTCGGCGCCAGTGGAGAGGGCGCGCTGCCGCCTGCCTGATACGCCGCACCGCCACGCGCGCTTCGCCTATAGTGAAATTCGCGGCGGCGCCGGTCATGAAGGGTGAAAGCGCGAAGGCTGCCGCAAAGGAGGCAAGATGGAACGCCAGTTTGAATACGGCGGCTACGCGGTCGTGGTCAGCGCGGTCCCCAATGCCGCCGGCGGGTTTGCGGCGCAGATGCGCATCGCCGATGCCTTCGGCGAGCCATCCGGCCCCAGCTACGAGGCGATTGCGGGCGACGCGCCCACGCCCGAAGGGGCCATCGCCCTGGCGGAGGCCGGCGCCATGCGCGCGATCGACGCCGGCGAGGTCAACTAGCCAGGCATCACCCATTTTCCGTGGAGAACCACAATGAGCGATATCGGTGAATGGAAGAAGAAGGTCTATGAAACCCACGAGGTGCAGGTCCAGGTCAAACAGCGCTCACAGAGCGAATGGTCCTACACCGTGCGCGTCTGCCGCCCCGGCACCAATATCCGCGCCGCCGGCACGCTGACCGAGACCTCGCGCATCACCGAGCACTACAAATCGCGCGAGGCCGCGGAAGTGGCCGGGTTTGCGCACGGCGAGCGGCTGGCCAAGCAGCTGGCCTGAAGGGCTGCGGGTAGAATTGCGGCTGTCCGGCCGGCGGCCCTGCCGTGTGCCGGTGCGCCCGCCGTTCCACTCCCGCCAAGCCGTGATCCGATGAAGACATACGCCATCCTGATGTGTTGCATGGGAAACATCTGCCGTTCCCCGACGGCGGAGGGCGTGCTGCGCGCCAAGCTGGCTGCGGCGGGGCTGGACGCACTGGTGGAACTGGATTCGGCGGGCACGCATGAATACCACCTGGGCCGCGCGCCCGATCCCCGCACCCAGCGCCACGCGCTGCAGCGCGGCTATGACCTGTCCGCGCTGCGCGCGCGCAAGGTCGGCCTGCCTGACTTCGACCGCTTCGACCTGATCCTGGCGATGGACCGCGAGAACCTGGCCGGCCTGGCGCGGCTGCGCCCCGATGCCGGCGCCAAGCTGCGCCTGCTGATGAGCTTCGCCACCCGCCACGACGCCGACGAGGTGCCGGACCCCTACTACGGCGAAGGCGATGGCTTCGAGCGCGTGCTCGACTACATCGAAGATGCCTGCGACGGCCTGGTGGCCGAGTTGCGCCAGCGCCTGCAAGGCAACGCCGGCTGATCCCGGCGCCCGCTCCATCGTCCTTTCTGCGGCCCGCGCCGCGACGCCTCCGGCGCCGCGGCCGGCGGACCGATCCCACGAGAATCCATGCTTCGCAAACTGTTCCGCAAATGGCGCGAATCGCGCAATGCAAGCCTGCAGCTCGGCGCCATCCTGGCCGCTGCCGATCCTGAGGCGCCGCTGGCCGAGCGCAACGGCTGGCTGATCGAGTTGGGCTTCTGGATCCGCCGCGATGGCGGGCTGGGCGCCGATGCTGACAGCCAGGAACCTGGCACGGACCGCCGCCACCCCGAGCATGTGCGGCTGCGCTACCTGCTGCAGGTGCTGGAGCGGCGTCCCGACTGGGCCGGGCGTTTCGCCCTGACGGTGCGCAGCCTGGTGCGCGAGAACGACCCCACCGGACTGTTCTGCGATACCGGCGTGGCCCTGCACCCGGGCTTCGTCAGCGAGATGGTGGGCCGGCTGCAGAACCGCTTCCTGCCGCCGCCGCCCAACCGTAGCGACATGGCGGGGCTGTTTGCGCTGGTGTTCGTCGGGGATGAGGACGCGGAGTGGGTCGAGGCCATCGACGATGGGCTGCTGGCGCGGCTGGCGCGCGTGCTGCAGGCCGGCAGCGCCGGGGGCGAAGCGGCGGGCATGGCGCACTATCGCGATGCGCTGGGCCAGACGCTGGCCACCAGCATCGCGGTGCTGGTCAGCCAGGTGCGCGCCACCGGCCTGAGTCAGGCGATCCGTTCGCGCCTGGCCGGGCGCGTGGAAGAGACACCGTTCTTCCGCCTGGACGAGGCCATCCAGGCCTTGCGTGAAGAGGGCCTGCGCCATGACGACAACAGCTTTGGCCACCGCCTGAACTACTTCCGCGCGCTGCTGGACGGCTGCCATGCCGCGATCCGCCAGGTGTATGAGGACCTGGAAGAGAACGGCGTGTCGGTCGAGGTGGTGTTCCAGATCGAGCGCATGAAGGTGCAGCTCAGCCGCATCGAGCTGCTGCTGGCGGCCTGGGTCGAGCCCCGCCGGCCCGGCATGCATGCGCACCTGGTGGCGGAGCTGATCCGATCGACCCAGGCCCGGCGCAGCATCTCGCACCTGGCCGGCACCTCGTTCGCGCAGCTGGCGCGCAAGGTGGTGGAGCGCTCGGCCGAGACCGGCGAGCACTACATCACGCGCGACCGCAAGGAATACGCCGAGCTGGTGCGCGCCGCGGCCGGCGGCGGCCTGGTCTCGGTCGCCACCGTGTACCTGAAGTTCCTGATCTACGGCCTGCACCTGGACAAGTTCAGTGAAGGGTTGCTGGCCTCGCTCAACTACGCCGGCGGCTTCCTGGCCATCCACTTTGCGCACTTCACGCTGGCGACCAAGCAGCCGGCCATGACCGGGCCGGCGCTGGCGCACCGGCTGGACGGGGCAGGGCGGCCGGAAGGGCGCGAGATATTCGTCGACGACACCATTGCCATGATCCGCTCCAACGCGGCGGCGATCGTCGGCAACCTGGCGGTGGTGTTCCCGGTGGCGCTGGGGATCCAGTGGCTGGCGCACAAACTGCTCGGCGCCAACCTGATCACGCCGGCCAAGGCGATTGCCACCATCGAGTCGTTCTCGATCCTGGGCCCGACGCCGCTCTATGCCGCCTTCACCGGCGTGCTGCTGTGGCTGTCCAGCCTGATTGCCGGCTGGGCCGACAACTGGTTCGCGCTGCATCGCGTGCACGACGTGATGGCCTACAACCGGCGCCTCCAGTACGTGCTGGGTGCGCGCGGCGCCACCCGTCTGGCGGATTTCTGGAAGCGCAACCTGTCGGGCATAGCCGCCAACGTGTCGCTGGGCCTGCTGCTGGGGCTGGGGCCGGAAATCCTGAGCTTCTTCGGGCCCCATATGGAAGTGCGCCATGTGACGCTGTCGACGGGCTCGGTCGGCGCCGCCATCGGCGTGCTGGGGCTGGATGCACTGCGCATGCCGTCGCTGTGGCTGGCGGTGGCGGGCATTGCGCTGATGGGGATGCTGAACGTGGCGGTGAGCTTCGCGCTGGCGTTCAATATGGCGCTGCGGTCACGCAACCTGCGGCGCGTGGACCGCGCCGAACTGAGCGCGGCCGTGCGGCGGCGCATCCTGAAGCACCCGTTGTCGCTGGTGATTCCGCCGCGCGCGGCAGGCCCGGAGACGGCCGCGGGCGGGCGCGAAGCGTGATCGGGGCGTGGTGCGCTGCGGCAGGGGTAGTTGACTGAATTAGTCGGGTACCTTTATACTTGACGGAAACGATCAAGTATTAGCTTCACCCCCAGAGCCCTGCACCATGAGACTGACCACCAAAGGCCGCTTCGCGGTCACTGCGATGATCGACCTGGCCATGCGCCAGGACCAGGGACCGGTCACGCTCGCCGGCATCAGCCAGCGGCAAAAGATCTCGCTGTCCTACCTGGAGCAGTTGTTTGGCAAGCTGCGCCGGCACGAGATCGTCGAAAGCGTGCGCGGCCCGGGCGGCGGCTACAGTCTGGCGCGCAAGGCCGAAGACGTCACCGTGGCGGACATCATCATCGCCGTGGACGAGCCCCTGGATGCCACCCAGTGCGGCGGCAAGGGCAATTGTAACGGAGATGACGGCTCCGGGCGCTGCATGACCCATGAACTGTGGGCCACGCTGAACCAGAAGATGGTCGAGTACCTCGACTCCGTTTCCCTCAAGAACCTGGTGGACCAGCAGCGCGAGCGCCAGCCGGCCGTGCTGCACGACATGCGCGAGGACGCCGCGCAGCCGGTCGCGGCCGCTGCGCGCGGCAAGGCCGACAAGCAGGAAAAGCCGGTCCGGGCCAGAATGGTGAATTCAGTTTTCAGCCTGGCGCAGTCCTGAGCGCGCCCAGGCAACGACAGCAAAACAGCGATCAGCGGTCCCTAACAAGGCAGTCATAACGATGAGCACCCCACATTTCCCCATCTACATGGATTACTCGGCCACCACGCCGGTGGACCCGCGCGTGGCGGACAAGATGATTCCGTACCTGCGCGAGCAGTTCGGCAACCCCGCCTCGCGCAGCCACGCGTACGGCTGGGAAGCGGAGCGCGCGGTGGAAGAAGCACGTGAGCAGGTGGCCGCACTGGTCGGCGCCGATCCGCGCGAGATCGTGTGGACCTCGGGTGCGACCGAATCGAACAACCTGGCGATCAAGGGCGCCGCGAACTTCTATTCGGGCAAGGGCAAGCACATCATCACCCTGAAGACCGAGCACAAGGCCGTGCTCGACACCACGCGCGAGCTGGAGCGCCAGGGCTTTGAAGTGACCTACCTGGACGTGAAGGAAAACGGCCTGCTCGACATGGAAGTGTTCAAGCAGGCGCTGCGCCCGGACACCATCCTGGTGTCGGTGATGCTGGTCAACAACGAGATCGGCGTGATCCAGGACGTCGCGCAGATCGGCGAGATCTGCCGCGAGAAGGGCATCATCTTCCATTGCGACGCCGCGCAGGCAACCGGCAAGGTGGCGATCGACCTGGGCAAGCTGAAGTGCGACCTGATGTCGTTCTCGGCCCACAAGACCTACGGCCCCAAGGGCATCGGCGCGCTGTACGTGCGCCGCAAGCCGCGCGTGCGCATCGAGGCGCAGATGCACGGCGGCGGCCATGAGCGCGGCATGCGCTCGGGCACGCTGGCCACGCACCAGATCGTCGGCATGGGCGAAGCCTTCCGCATCGCCCGCGAAGAGATGGCGACCGAGAACGAACGCATCCGCATGCTGCGCGACCGCCTGTGGAACGGCCTGTCGGACATGGAAGAGGTCTACCTGAACGGCGACCTGGAACAGCGCGTGCCGCACAACCTGAATGTCAGCTTCAACTTCGTCGAAGGCGAGTCGCTGATCATGGCGATCAAGGACGTGGCGGTGTCGTCGGGTTCGGCCTGCACCTCGGCCTCGCTGGAGCCGTCGTATGTGCTGCGCGCCCTGGGCCGCAACGACGAACTGGCGCACAGCTCGATCCGCTTCACGGTGGGCCGCTTCACCACCGAGCAGGAGATCGACTACACCATCGAACTGCTCAAGAGCAAGATCGGCAAGCTGCGCGACCTGTCGCCGCTGTGGGAAATGTTCAAGGACGGCGTCGATTTGAATTCGATCCAGTGGGCCGCGCACTGACGCGCCCGCACAGATCATCAGAACAAAACGCAATACCCCCGCAAAGATACGCAAGAGGTAAGCAAAATGTCATACAGCACCAAGGTTCTCGATCACTATGAAAACCCCCGCAACGTCGGTTCGTTCGACAAGAACGACGATGCGGTCGGCACCGGCATGGTCGGTGCGCCGGCCTGCGGCGACGTGATGAAGCTGCAGATCAAGGTCAACGAGGCGGGCGTGATCGAAGACGCCAAGTTCAAGACCTACGGCTGCGGCTCGGCCATTGCCTCGTCCTCGCTCGTGACCGAGTGGGTCAAGGGCAAGACCGTGGACCAGGCGCTGGAGATCAAGAACACCCAGATCGCCGAAGAACTGGCGCTGCCGCCGGTGAAGATCCACTGCTCGATCCTGGCCGAAGACGCGATCAAGGCCGCCGTCGAAGACTACAAGAAGAAGCACGGCGCCGAGCAGAAGGCTGCCTGATTCTGTCGCACTGACCACGGCATCGACGAAGGAAGACGCAACGATGATCACCATGACCGAGAAGGCGGCCAAGCATGTGGCCCGCTACCTGGAACGCCGCGGCAAGGGCGTGGGCCTGCGCCTGGGCGTGAAGACCACCGGCTGCTCGGGCCTGGCCTACAAGCTGGAATACGTCGACGAGCTGCTGCCGGAAGACGCGGTGTTCGAATCGCACGGCATCAAGGTCATCGTCGACGCCAAGAGCCTGCCGTATATCGACGGCACCGAACTCGACTACGCACGTGAAGGGTTGAACGAAGGTTTCCGCTTCAACAACCCCAACGTCAAGGACGAGTGCGGCTGCGGCGAGTCCTTCACGGTCTGAGGCGCGCCAGCGCAAGCAAGCCCCGGTGGAGCGCAGCATCGTCGGGTTCCGCCGGGACGAGGAAGGCCACTGGGTGGCCGAACTCGAATGCGGGCACGGCCAGCATATGCGGCACGACCCGCCATGGCAGTCGCGGCCATGGACGCAAAGCGAGCAGGGCCGCGCCGGCATGATCGGCATGCGGGTGAACTGCCTGAAGTGCGACCGCAACGAACCGCCGGCCGAGTGGGCACGCAAGCCCGCCTGAGCGGCACCGTGGCGGCAATGGACAAAGGGGCGGCGCGGCCGCTCTTTTTTCTTGGGGAAGCAGTTGAAAGACGATTTTTTTGCGCTGTTCGGCCTGCCGGCGCAGTACGGCGTCGATGACGCCGCGCTGGATGCGGCGTACCGCACCGTGCAGTCGCAGGCGCATCCGGACCGCTTTGCCAAGGCGGGCGACGCCGAGCGCCGCGTGGCCATGCAATGGGCCGCGCATGCCAATGAAGCCTACCGTACGCTGCGCCAGCCGTTGCGGCGCGCGACCTACCTGCTGAAGCTGCGCGGCGTCGATGTGCAGGCCGAGAACAACACGGCCATGACTCCGGCCTTCCTGATGCAGCAGATGGAATGGCGCGAAGCGCTGCAGGAAGCGGTGGAAGAGCGCGCAGTGGACCGGCTCGATGCGCTGCTGCGCGAGCTGCGCCAGGAAAAGCGTGAGCGCCACGAAGCACTGGGCGCGTTGCTGGATTCCGGCGACAACGAGGCGGCTGGCGGCGCGGTGCGGCAACTGATGTTTATCGAGAAGATCGAGCACGATACCAGCGAGGCCATCGACCGGCTGGAACACTGACCGGCACGTTTGCCGGGGCCGTGACACAATGGCGCCCGGCGCGAAAACCGCTCCCCAACGCCACCCGCATGGCGGTTTCCACTGCCGCACAAGACAGCAAAGAAATACCATGGCACTGCTCCAGATTTCCGAACCCGGCATGTCGCCGGCGCCCCACCAACGCCGCCTGGCCGTCGGCATCGACCTCGGCACCACCAATTCGCTGGTGGCCGCGGTGCGCAGCAGCATTCCCGAAGTGCTGGGCGACGAGCGCGGCCGCGCGCTGCTGCCGTCGGTCGTGCGCTACCTGCCGGACCGTACCGCCCATATCGGCTACCGGGCCCAGGAAGAAGCGGTGCGCGACCCCAAGAACACCATCGTCTCGGTCAAGCGCTTCATGGGCCGCGGCCTGCGCGACGTGGCCAATATCGAGCACAGCCCGTATGACTTTGTCGACGCGCCGGGCATGCTGCAGATCAAGACCGCCGCCGGCGTAAAGAGCCCGGTGGAGATCTCGGCCGAGATCCTGGCCACGCTGCGCCAGCGCGCTGAAGACACGCTGGGCGACGACCTGGTCGGCGCCGTCATCACGGTGCCGGCCTACTTCGACGAGGCCCAGCGCCAGGCGACCAAGGACGCCGCGCGCCTGGCCGGCCTGGAAGTGCTGCGCCTGCTCAACGAGCCCACTGCCGCGGCCATTGCCTACGGCCTGGACAATGCCTCGGAAGGCATCTACGCGGTTTACGACCTGGGCGGCGGCACCTTCGATATCTCGGTGCTCAAGCTCACGCAGGGCGTGTTCGAGGTGCTGGCCACCGGCGGCGACTCGGCCCTCGGCGGCGATGACTTCGACCAGCGCCTGCTGTGCTGGATCGTCGAGCAGGCCAGCCTGCAGCCGCTATCGGCGCAGGACATGCGCCTGCTGATGGTGCGTGCGCGCGCGGCCAAGGAAGCGCTGTCGGAAAGCGACAGCACCGTGATCGACGCCGTGCTGGAGTCCGGCGAGATCGTCCACCTGACGCTGACTGTCGAGATCTTCGACCAGGTCACCGCGCACCTGGTGCAGAAGACCCTGGCGCCGGTGCGCAAGGCGCTGCGCGACGCGGGCGTCGCGCCCGACGAGGTCAAGGGCGTGGTGCTGGTCGGCGGCGCCACGCGCATGCCGTCGATCCGCAAGGCCGTGGGCGACTACTTCGGCCAGACCCCGCTGACCAACCTCGACCCGGACCGCGTGGTGGCGCTGGGCGCCGCGATGCAGGCCAACCTGCTGGCCGGCAACCATGCCCCGGGCGAAGACTGGCTGCTGCTCGACGTGATCCCGCTGTCGCTGGGCGTTGAGACCATGGGCGGCCTGGTCGAGAAGATCATCCCGCGCAACAGCACCATCCCGGTGGCGCGCGCGCAGGAATTCACCACCTTCAAGGATGGCCAGACCGCGATGGCGATCCACGTTCTGCAGGGCGAGCGCGAGCTGGCCAGCGACTGCCGCTCGCTGGCGCGCTTCGAGCTGCGCGGCATCCCGCCGATGGTGGCGGGCGCGGCGCGCATCCGCGTGACCTACCAGGTCGATGCCGACGGCCTGCTGTCGGTGACCGCGCGCGAAACGCATTCGGGTGTGGAAGCCTCGGTCACGGTCAAGCCGTCGTACGGCCTGGCCGACGACGATATCGCGCGCATGCTGCAGGAAAGCTTCCGCGAGGCCGAGCACGACATGAAGAGCCGCGCGCTGGCCGAAGAGCGCGTGGAAGCCGACCGGCTGGTCGAGGCCACGCAGCGCGCGCTGGAAACCGATGGCGACCTGCTGTCGGCGGAAGAGCGCACCGCGGTCGAGGCGCTGATGGCTACGGTGCGCGAGATCGCCACCGGCGAAGACCACCACGCCATCCACGCCGCGGTGGAGAAGCTGTCGCACGGTACCGACGAATTCGCCGCCCGCCGCATGGACCGTTCGATCAAGAGCGCGCTGGCCGGGCGCAAGGTGCAGGAGCTGGGCTGATCACCGGGCCCGCACCGACATACAGACATCAGGACACCACATGCCACAGATCGTTGTTTTGCCCCACGTTGAATATTGCCCGGAAGGGACGGTGATCGAAGCCGAGAAGGGCGTCAGCGTCTGCGACGCGCTGCTCTCGCACGGCATCGAGATCGAGCATGCGTGCGAGAAGTCGTGCGCCTGCACCACCTGCCACGTGATCGTGCGCGAGGGCTTCAATTCGCTCAACGAGGCCGAGGAGAAGGAAGAAGACCTGCTCGACAAGGCCTGGGGGCTGGAGCCGAATTCGCGGCTGTCGTGCCAGGCCATCGTCGATGATGAAGACCTGACCATCGAAATCCCGAAGTACACCATCAACCACGCCAAGGAAGGCCACTGAGCGGCCGGCAAATCTCAGCGGAGAACAATCCCATGAAGTGGACCGATACCTACGCCATTGCCGAAGCGCTGTATGACAAGTTCCCGGATGTCGATCCGGCGGGCGTGCGCTTCACTGACCTGCGCCGCTGGGTGCTGGAGCTCGACGGCTTTGCCGACGCGCCCGAGCGCTCGGGCGAGAAGATCCTGGAGGCGATCCAGCAGGCCTGGATCCAGGAAGCCGAATAAGCGACGCAGTATCGGGATGGCGACAAAAGGCCGGCAAATTGCCGGCCTTTTGCTTTGCTGCTGCGCGAGAGCCGGATCAGCCCCGCATCAGCGCGCCGTTCTCCAGGTGCACGCGCTCGCCTGGCTGCACGGCGGGGTCTTTCTCGTAGGTGAAGGTGCGGTGGCTGCCGTCATCCATGCGCACGCGCACTTCATAGTGCGTGTCCTTGCTGACGGTCTTCTCGATCTGGTTGCCGGCCACGCCGCCACCCACGGCACCCACCACGGTGCCGACGATGCGGCCATTGCCCTTGCCGACCTGGTTGCCCAGCAGCCCGCCCACCACGGCCCCGCCGAGCGCGCCCAGGCCGCTGGTGTTGGGCTTCTGGGTCTGGATCGGCGTCACCGAGACGATACGGCCGGCGTAGGGGCTGCCCTTGGCAGCCTGGCGCTCGGTGTCGGCACGCTGGCTGGCGCGCGGCTCGCTGTCGCGCTGCGCGGCCTGGCGTGCCGGGGCGGTGCGTGGCGCGGCTTGCGACGAACCGGTGGCATCCTGGCCGGCCGGGCGCTGCTGGCCGTCGTTGTAGACCGGCGGCCGGGTGGTGCTGCCCGGGGCGGGCGCTGCCGTGACCGGCAGCGGCCCTTGCGGGTCTGCCTGCGCACCGGCCTGCGCCGGCAGGTCAGGGCTGGCCTTGCCGATCGGCAGCACGCCAGTGACGGCGGCGACCGCGGTCAGGCTGGCGATCACCACGGCGACGGCTGCCGCACCGACGAGCGGATGCAGCCGGCGTTGCGGCGGCAGCGGGGCAGGGGTGTTGTCGTTCGGGGTGGCTTGGCTTTGCATTGCTATGGCTCCGGTGCGGCGAAGGCCGCGTTGGGATGGAACCAGTGTGGCCGAAGCGGGTGGGGTTTTCCGTTTGTTTTTGTAAATATATGTAGGCGGAAAATATCTTTTATATCAATGCCTTATGGTTGGTTGGGGCGCATATCACGGGGCCAGGCTGTAACATTCGGCGGCTTGGCATGACATTGGCGGCGCCCCAAGGAAAAAGCCCCACCGATTCGGTGGGGCTTCATCTTGCCAAAGCGCTTGCTCAGTCTTCCCGGCGCAGATGCGGGAACAGGATGACGTCGCGGATATTCGGGCTATCCGTCAGCAGCATCACCAGGCGGTCGATGCCGATGCCGCAGCCGCCCGTCGGGGGCATGCCGTATTCCAGCGCGCGGATGTAGTCGGCGTCGAAGTACATGGCTTCTTCATCGCCGGCGTCCTTCTGCTCGACCTGCTTGCGGAAACGGTCGGCCTGGTCCTCGGCATCGTTCAGCTCCGAGAAGCCGTTGGCGATCTCGCGGCCGGTGATGAACAGTTCAAAGCGCTCGGTGATGCCAGGCACCGTGTCCGAGGCGCGTGCCAGCGGCGAGACCTCGACCGGGTAGTCGACGATGAAGGTCGGCTCCCACAGCTGGCTTTCCGCGGTTTCCTCGAACAGCACCAGTTGCAGCGTGCCCAGGCCGGCGTTGAGGAACTGCGGCGCGTTGGTGTTGACGCCGAACTTCTTCAGCTCGGTGCGCAGGAACCCGGCATCGGCCAGTTGCGCATCGGTGTACTGCGGTGCGAACTTCTGGATCGCCTGGCAGATCGTCAGCCGATGGAACGGCTTGGACAGGTCCAGCTCGCGGTCCTGGTAGGTCAGCACGGCACTGCCGCGCGCATCGATCGCGGCCTTGCGGATCAGGTCCTCGGTGAAGTCCATCAGCCAGCGGTAGTCCGTGTAGGCCGCGTAGAACTCCATCATGGTGAACTCGGGGTTGTGGCGCGGGCTCACCCCTTCGTTGCGGAAGTTGCGGTTGATCTCGAACACACGCTCGAAGCCGCCGACGATCAGGCGCTTCAGGTACAGCTCGGGCGCGATGCGCATGAACATCTGCATGTCCAGCGCATTGTGGTGCGTGATGAAGGGCTTGGCCGCGGCGCCGCCCGGGATCGGGTGCAGCATCGGCGTTTCCACTTCCATGAAGCCGGCATCGGCCATATGGCGGCGCAGCGACGAGATCGCATTGGTGCGGGCGCGGAAGGTGTTGCGTGTTTCCGGCGACACGATCAGGTCGACATAGCGCTGGCGGTACTTCATTTCCTGGTCGGCCAGGCCGTGGAACTTGTCCGGCAGCGGACGCAGCGACTTGGACAGCAGGCGCAGCTCGCGCACCTGCACCGACAGCTCGCCCTTGTTGGTGCGGAACAGTTCGCCGCGGGCGCTGATGATGTCGCCAAGGTCCCAGTGCTTGAAGGCCGCGTAGACCTCTTCGCCGACCTTGTCGCGGGTGATGTAGAACTGGATCTGGCCGCTGCCGTCCTGCACCGTGGCAAAGCTGGCCTTGCCCATCACGCGCTTGAGCATCATGCGCCCGGCGATGGCGACCTCGACCGGCGCGGCCTCGAGCGTGGCCTGCTCGGTCTCGGCGTATTGCGCCTGCAGCGCGGCGGCCTGGTGGGTGGGGCGGAAATCGTTGGGGAAGGGCACGCCTTGCTGGCGCAGCGCGGCCAGTTTCTCGCGCCGCTCCGCGATGATCTTGTTCTCGTCGACGGCGGGAGTATCTGCGGCGGCTGGCTTGGCCTGGGCGCGGTTCGGTTCAGTCATGATGTCTTGTCGGATCGCGCGCGGCGGGGCGCGCGCGGATTCAGATGGCTTGATGGGTGCGGCTTAGTAGTTGCGGAGATCGTCCAGCTCGGTGCTGCCGAAATCCGGGCGGTGCAGGTAGGCGACGATGCGGCCGGCGGTTTCCTCGGCCGACGCCAGCTGTTCATTGGCTTTCAGCTCGCGGAAGCGCTGCACCTGGGCGAAGTCGGCATTGCGGATGGTGGCCTGCATGCCGGTGTCGATCACGCCCGGGGCCAGCGCCACGGCGCGCACGGTGCGCGGGGCTTCGGCCTGGGCGTACTCGGCGTTGACCGAGCGCATGAACATGTCCAGCCCGGCCTTGCCGGCGCAGTAGGCGCTCCAGCCTTCGACCGGGCGGCGCGCCGCGCCGGAGGAGATCGCCAGCACCTTGCGCGGGCAGTCGAACTTCTCGGTGCGCTCCAGGAACGCCGCGGTCATCGTCATCGGCGCCGCCAGGTTGGTCAGCAGGTGCGGCACCAGGGTTTTCTCCTGCAGGCGCGTGACCGGGCCGATCGGTTCGACCACGCCCGCGTTCAGGATCAGCGTGGCGCTGGTCGGCGGGATGTCGAGCGTATCGAGCACGCTGGCGAGCCAGGTTGCGGCGGGGCCGGCCTGCGACAGGTCCTGCAGGTGCCAGGCCACCGGCACGCCGCTCATGGTGGCGATGCGCTCGAGCTCGCTGTTGCGGCTGCGCGCCACGCAGATCAGTCGGTTGCCCGGCACGAGCAGGGCATTGGTCAGTGCCGCGCCCAGCCCGCGCGAGGCGCCGGTGATGATGTAGAGGTGATTGGCTTCGCTCATGGTGCCCCGGTCGGAAAGGCCGCAGCTGCGGCGGTACAGCGATGATCCAGCGATTGCGGTGATGTTGCTGTGCCGCCGCGGGCGGCCCGGTACGGCCTTACAGTCCCTGCTTGAGGCTGGCCTCGATGAACGGGTCCAGGTCGCCGTCCAGCACCTTCTGGGTGTTGGACATTTCCACGTTGGTGCGCAGGTCCTTGATGCGGCTCTGGTCCAGCACGTAGGAGCGGATCTGGTGGCCCCAGCCCACGTCGGTCTTGCCGGCTTCGAGCTTGTCGGCCTCGGCCTGGCGCTTGCGCATCTCGTGCTCGTACAGGCGCGATTTCAGCATCGACATGGCTTCGGCACGGTTGCGGTGCTGTGAGCGGTCGTTCTGGCACTGCACCACGATTCCGGTAGGGATGTGCGTGATCCGCACGGCCGAATCGGTCTTGTTGATGTGCTGGCCGCCCGCCCCCGAGGCGCGGTAGGTGTCCACGCGCAGGTCCGCCGGGTTGACCTCGACCTCGAACGAATCGTCGACCTCGGGGTAGACGAACACCGACGAGAACGAGGTATGGCGCCCGCCCGACGAATCGAACGGCGACTTGCGCACCAGGCGGTGCACGCCGGTTTCAGTACGCAGGTAGCCGAAGGCGTATTCGCCCTCGATCTTGATGGTCGCGCTCTTGATGCCGGCCACGTCGCCTTCGGACTCTTCCAGCACCTCGGCCTTGAAGCCCTTGCGCTCGCAGTACTTCAGGTACTGGCGCAGCAGCATCGAGGCCCAGTCGCACGCTTCGGTGCCGCCAGCGCCGGCCTGGATGTCGATAAAGGCGTTGGCCTGGTCCATCTCGCCCGAGAACATGCGGCGGAATTCCATGCCCGCGACGATCTCCTCGAAGCCCTTGACGTCGGCCTCGATCGCTTCGAGGGTGTCGTCGTCGCCTTCTTCCCTGGCGAGCTCAAACAGCTCTTCGGCGCCGCTGAGGTCGTCGGTGAGCTTGCTGAGCACGCTTACCACGCCCTCGATTGCCTTCTTTTCCTTGCCGAGGTCCTGGGCCCGCTTGGGGTTGTTCCAGACGTCGGGGTCTTCCAGCAAACCGTTGACTTCGTCCAGCCTTCCTACTTTGACATCGTAGTCAAAGATACCCCCGTAGATCTTCCGTTCGCGAACGGAGATCGGAGATGGCACCGGAGATGGCGTTGAGGCGTTCTGCTTCCATGATGTTCCTGCGCTTCGAAAACCTCGAATTATAGCGGATCGGCGCGGCAACCCGGGGCTTCCGGACCGCCTCGGCGGGCCGCGGACCGAACGGATTGGCCGCGGCGCGGTCTATCCGCCGGTGCCGGGCGACGCACGCGGCGATAATACGGGTCGCAAGCCGCCCCCGGCACGACAAAGAACAGGGACGAATGACGCAAACCAGACATGACATCGAACCAGGCCGGCGCCGCGCGCTGGGCCTGCTGCTGGCCGCCGCGGCCGCGGTCGCGGCCGGCTGCGGCACCACGGGCGGTCCCGTGCCGGACGGCTACTACCGCGTCGAGCGCGGCGACACGCTGTATTCGATCGCGCGCAAGCACCGCCGCAGCGTACGCGACCTGACCCGCTGGAACAGCGACATCACCAGCCCCAGCCAGATCGAGGTGGGCCAGCTGATCCGCGTGCGGCCGCCGGGTGGTGCCTCAGGCAGTGCTTCGGCCGGCCAGGCCGTGACCGATACCCCGCGTGTCGACAGCGGCCCGGCCTCCCGGCCGCCCGCCAGCAGCATCCGCCTGCAATGGCCGGCCGACGGGCGCGTCACCGCCGGCTTCGCGCCGCCGGCCAGCAAGGGCCTGAGCATCGCTGTGCCGGCCAACGGCGCGGTGCGCGCCGCCGCCGCCGGGCGCGCCATCCACGTCGGCAACCTGCGCGGCTACGGCATGCTGGTGATCGTCAAGCACAGCGACGACTGGCTGACCGTCTACGGCAACCTGGACCAGCCGCTGGTCACGGAAGGCGCCCAGGTCTCGGCAGGGCAGGACGTGGGCCGCATGGGCGCGAGCCCGAGCGAGCTGCACTTCGAGGTGCGCGGCAACGGCAAGCCAGTGGATCCCGCTGCCTACCTGCCGTCGCGGGGCTGAACGGGGGGGAGCCCCCGGGAGCACGCTACTGCGCGTGTTCGATCACCAGCTGCACGCGGGTGACGCCGTTGAAGGTGTTGTTGTCGAGCCGGTAGGCCACCTGTGCGCTGGCGCCGAGCGAGTCGGCATGGTTGAACCAGATCGCGTCGAGGCGCTGGCTGCCGCGCCCGAGCTGCAGCTTCAGGTGCTTGCCCTTGAGCACGCTCTGGCGCAGCACGTCGAACTCTCCGCAGAAGGTCGGCGCCGGGAAGCCCTGGCCCCATACCTGCTGCTCCAGCAGGGTGACGAATTCCGGGCTGAAGCACTGGTCCTCGATATCGCCATCGGTCTCGATCACGCGCGCCAGCTGGTCGTCGGTCAGCCATTCGCGGCCGACCGCCTCGAAGGCCTCCTGGAACTCGGCAAAACGCTCGGCGCGCACGGTCAGCCCGGCCGCCATGGCGTGGCCGCCGAACTTGAGCAGCATGCCGGGATGGCGCTTGGACACCAGGTCAAGCGCATCGCGCAGGTGGAAGCCGGGGATCGAGCGGCCCGAGCCCTTGACGGTGGTCTCGTCGCCCGGGGCGAAGGTGATGGTGGGGCGGTGGAACTTGTCTTTCAGACGCGACGCCACGATGCCGATCACGCCCTGGTGCCAGGTGTCGTTGAACACGCTGACGGTGAAGCGCGCTGAGGGGTCCGGGCCGGCCAGCGGCTGCTCCAGGATCTGCAGCGCCTCCTGCTGCATGCCGGCCTCGATGTCGCGCCGCTCGCGGTTCATGCTGTCCAGCTCCTGCGCGATCTCCCATGCGCGGTTGGCATCTTCCGTCAGCAGGCATTCAATGCCCAGCGACATGTCCGCCAGCCGGCCGGCCGCGTTCAGGCGCGGACCCAGCCCGAAACCCAGGTCGAAGGTATTGGCGCGCGCCGCCTCGCGCCCGGCGGCGCGGAACAGCGCCGCCACGCCCGGCTGCATCCGTCCTGCGCGCATGCGGCGCAGGCCCTGTGCCACCAGGATGCGGTTGTTGGTATCCAGCTTGACCACGTCGGCCACCGTGCCCAGCGCCACCAGGTCCAGCAGCGTCTGCAGCGGCGGCTGCGTGGCCTGGGTATAGACGCCGCGCTGGCGCAGTTCGGCGCGCAGCGCCAGCAGCACGTAGAACATCACGCCCACGCCCGCCAGGTTCTTGCTGGGGAATTCGCAGCCCGGCTGGTTCGGGTTGACGATCACCGCGGCCTGCGGCAGCTCCGACCCCGGCAGGTGGTGGTCGGTCACCACCACGTCGATGCCCAGCGCATTGGCCGCGGCCACCCCGTCGACGCTGGCGATGCCGTTGTCGACCGTGACGATCACGTCCGGCTGCTGCCTGGCCGCCAGCGCCACGATCTCCGGGGTCAGGCCGTAGCCGTACTCGAAGCGGTTCGGCACGATGTATTCCACCCGCGCGCCCAGCATGCGCAGCCCGCGCACGCCCACCGCGCAGGCGGTGGCGCCGTCGCAGTCATAGTCGGCCACGATCAGCAGGCGCTTGCCGGCGGCGATGGCGTCGGCCAGGTAGGCTGCGGCGTGGCCGATGCCCTTCATGGCCGCGGGCGGCACCAGTTCGGGCAGGTCGGTGGCCAGCTCGGCCGCGCGCGCCACGCCGCGCGCGGCCAGGATGCGCGCCAGCGTGGGGTGCAGGCCGGCGGCCGCCAGCGAGCTGGCGTGTTCGGGAGAGTATTGGCGGATGGCGATCCGGGTCATGGGCGGGGCGGCAGGTGATGTTTCAGTAGGGGCGGCGCGTGTCAGGCGGCTTTATGCGGCATAGGCGAGGTCGGACAGCAGTGCGCGCCAGTCGCCGCGCTGGCCCATTCCGCGCCAGAACTTGCGCAGGTCGGCACGGCGCACGGTGAACTCGGCAAAGTGATTCTCGCCGGCCAGCACCAGCGTGATGGCGCCGACCTGGCCGGCCACCAGTGCTTCCAGTGCCGGCGCGAACCAGTCGGCATCCAGCGCATGCATGCGGTCCAGCCACAGGCCCCAGTCTTCGGCGATATGCGCTTCGGTGGCGCTGTCGAGCATGGCCAGCACCGTGCCCTGCACCGCGCTGGCGCCAGCCAGGCCGGCCGGCACCGGCAGCACGCGGCTGCCCGCGGCCAGGGCCAGCCCGCTCAGGAAGGGATCGTTGCTCAGCACCGTATCGGCCAGCCGCGGCACCGGCTGCAGCGCGCCGCCGCCGTACAGCCAGACCGAATTGACCGGCGCCTCGCCGGCGGCCTCGCGGGCCTGGTTGACGCGGTGGTCGTACCAGGTCATCTGGATCTCGTTCTGCAGGCGGCGCCAGTCGCGGGCGCGTTTGCCGGCCTGCATCCAGATATCGATATTGCGGCCCGCCGCGCGCAGCGGCGTGGTCGCCTCCAGCGGGCCGAATACGGCTTCGGGCAGGTACCAGCGCTGCGGGCAGGGTGATTCCAGCGCGATGCCCGATTCCAGCAGCAGTTCGTCGATGGCGGCGCGCAGGGCCGCGGCTTCCTGCGGCCGGATGCCCAGCTGGGCGGGCGGCATCAGCACCAGGTGATCGCGCGCGGCGTGGATGTGCACCGGCTGCAGGCAGGTCCAGGACTGGCCATCGGGGGTGGCGGGGACGGCGCCGCCACTGTCGGCCAGCCGCATATAGGGCGCCAGCGGCACCCGGACCGGGTCCAACCCCGCCTTGCCGGCCAGCCAGCGCTCCTGCGGCAGGCTGCGCAGGAAGGGGTCGTCATGCCGCTCGCGCGGGCCGGGCTCGGCCCGGGTCAGCAACTTTCCGAGCGCGGGCAGCTCCAACTGCCGCAGCAGCGCGCCGGGGACGACATCGTCCCGGCCGTCGTCGCCGGCGCCCGGCGGGACGGAAAAGGGCACAATCAGGGTCAGGTGCGTCATCATGGTGGCGAGATTGTAAACTCCCGGCTGGCCGGCGCCAGTCTTGCGAGAGGCAGGCGGCGCACCCGATGGCCCGCATGCGTGCCGCCGGCGCCCCTCCACCGGGCACCGGCGCTTTCCCGAAACAACAGGAATCCTCTTGAACTTTCCCTACGAGTGGCAGATCGGCTGGCGATACACCCGCGCAAGCAAGCGCGCCAGCCGCAACACCTTCATTTCGTTCATCTCGATGATCTCGATGTTCGGGATCGCCCTTGGCGTGGCCGCGCTGATCGTGGTGCTGTCGGTGATGAACGGCTTCCAGAAGGAAGTGCGCGACCGCATGCTGTCGGTGCTGGCGCATATCGAAGTGATCGGCCCGTCGGCGCTGCCGGACTGGCAGAAGACCGCGGCCGAGGCCTTGCAGAACAAGGAAGTGACCGGCGCCGCGCCCTATGTCGCGGCCCAGGCCATGCTGACCCGCGACGACGCCGTGCGCGGCGTGCTGCTGCGCGGCGTGGAGCCGTCGCAGGAGCCCAAGGTCTCCGACATCGGCAGCCAGTTCCGGGCCGGCAGCATGACGGCGCTGGAGCCGGGCGGCTTCGGCATCGCGCTGGGCAACGAGCTGGCCAACGCCATGGGCGTGCAGGTCGGCGACAAGGTCACGCTGGTGGCGCCGCAGGGCACCATCACGCCGGCGGGCGTGCTGCCGCGGCTCAAGCAGTTCACCGTGGTGGGCGTGTTCTCGTCCGGGCACTTCGAGTTCGACAGCGCGCTGGCGCTGGTCAACATGCATGACGCCGAGACCCTGTTCCGCCTGAGCGGCCCCACCGGCGTGCGCCTGAAGCTGCAGGACATGCAGCGCGCGCCGCAGGTGGCCAACGAGCTGGCCGGCACCATGTCGGGCGAGCTCTACCTGCGCGACTGGTCCAAGCAGAACCGCAACTGGTTTGCCGCGGTGCAGACCGAGAAGCGCATGATGTTCATCATCCTGACGCTGATCATCGCGGTGGCCGCGTTCAATCTGGTGTCGACCCTGGTGATGACCGTCACCGACAAGCAGGCCGATATCGCCATCCTGCGCACCATGGGCGCGCAGCCGGGCTCGATCATGAAGATCTTTATCGTGCAGGGCGTGGCCATCGGCTTTATCGGCACCGTCCTGGGCGTGGCCGGCGGCACGCTGATCGCCACCAATATCGACGTGATCGTGCCTTTCATCGAGCGGCTGCTGCACGTGCAGTTCCTGCCGCGCGACATCTATTTCATCAGCGAACTGCCTTCGGATCCCCGCGTGAACGACATCGCCACCATCGGCATCATCTCCTTCGTGCTGGCCACGCTGGCCACGCTCTATCCCAGCTGGCGTGCCGCCCGCGTCAACCCGGCGGAGGCGCTGCGCTATGAGTGAAGCCGTGTTGCATGCCGATACCCCCACGCCCGCCGCGGACCAGCCGCGCACCGGCTTGCCGGTGCTGGTGGCCGAGGGCCTGACCAAGCGTTTCCGCCAGGGCGAACTCGACGTGGACGTGCTGCGCGGCGTCGATGTGCGCGTCGATGCCGGCGAGAAAGTTGCCATCGTCGGCGCCTCGGGCTCGGGCAAGAGCACGCTGCTGCATGTGCTGGGCGGGCTGGATGAGCCCGACTCCGGCCGCGTCGCGCTGCTCGGCAAGCCCTTCACGGCGCTGCGCGAGCGCGAGCGCAACGTGGTGCGCAACCGCCAGCTGGGCTTCGTCTACCAGTTCCACCACCTGCTGCCGGAATTCACCGCGCTGGACAACGTGGCCATGCCGATGCGCATCCGCGGCCTGACCCAGCATGACGCGCGCGGCGTGGCGCAGGCCATGCTGGAGCGCGTGGGCCTGGGCGGGCGCGCGAAGCACCGCCCGGGCGAGCTGTCCGGCGGCGAGCGCCAGCGCGTGGCGATCGCGCGCGCGCTGGTGGGGCAGCCGGCCTGCGTGCTGGCCGACGAACCCACCGGCAACCTCGACGACCACACCGCCGGCGGCGTCTATGACCTGATGCTGGAGCTGTCGCGCACGCTCGGCACCAGCTTCATCATCGTCACCCACGACCTGGACCTGGCCGGACGCTGCGATCGCGTGCTGCGGCTGCGCGACGGGCACCTGCACCAGGAACGCTGAGCGGGCCGGCCCATGTGGATCGACACCCACTGCCACCTCGACGCCAGCGAGTTCGACGCTGACCGCCAGCAGGTGGCCGACGCGGCCGAGGCCGCCGGCGTGCGCGGCATCGTGGTGCCGGCGGTGGCAGCGTGGAACTTCGAGGCCGTGCGCGCGCTGGCGCGCCACGATGTGCGCTGCGTCTATGCACTCGGCATCCATCCGCTGTGCTCGCCCGGCGCCGGCCAGGCCGACCTTGACACGCTGCGGCGCGAGGTGGCGGCGAGCATGGGCGACCCGCGCTTTGTCGGCATCGGCGAGATCGGGCTCGACTTCTTCGTCGCGGGGCTGGATGCTGAGCACCAGACCTGGCTCTACGCGGAGCAACTGAAGATTGCGCGCGAATTTGACCTGCCGGTGCTGCTGCATGTGCGCAAGTCGCAGGACCAGGTTGGCGCGCAACTGCGCAAGCTGGGCGTGAAGCGCGGCATTGCCCACGCCTTCAACGGCAGCAATGAACAGGCGCGGCGCTTTGTCGAGCAGGGCCTGAAGCTCGGCTTCGGCGGCAACGTCACTTTCAGCCGTGCGCGGCAGATCCGCCGGCTGGCGACGGAACTGCCGCTGGAGGCGCTGGTGCTGGAAACCGACGCACCCGACATGGCGCCGGCCTGGCTGTCTGACGATCAGTTCGGCGAACAGCACAAGGCGCGCAACACGCCGGCGGAGGTGGCGGGCGTGGCGCGTGTGATGGCTGAATTGCGCGGCATCGATGCGATGACACTGGCGCACGCGACATGGCGCAACGCCGTGGATGCGATGCCGCGGCTAGGAACCTTTGCCGAAAGCATGGCGCCACGACCGGGCCTGAGGTAGACAGGACTTCGCCGGTCAGACTTCGTCGATGCGCCCGCCCTCACCCCATCCGAATCACCGGCGTGCTGTACTGAATCCAGTCACACAACTTCACTTCCTCCTGACAGCCTGACAAGGTTCCAGCCCCACTGCGGCGGTACAACCGTCTCTGTGCAGAACACGCAGGAGAGTTGTGGTGCGCTGGTTCGTGGTGGCTTTCGTCGCGGGATGCTGGACGCTGCAGCAGCAGTCAATGCTGCCGCCGCAGGATGGCCTGCGCCTCGGTGCTGTGGCGCTGACATTGGTCGCTCTCGGCATCGCCTTGTGGGGCAGGCGCCTGCACGTCGTGCTGCATGGCCTGGCGCTTGCCGGGCTGGCGTTCGGCGCCGCCTTCTGCTGGGCGGCCTGGCGGGCCGAACTG
This sequence comes from Cupriavidus sp. FW305-26, assembly GCF_058787975.1. Classification (NCBI taxonomy): domain Bacteria; kingdom Pseudomonadati; phylum Pseudomonadota; class Betaproteobacteria; order Burkholderiales; family Burkholderiaceae; genus Cupriavidus; species Cupriavidus sp. FW305-26. Next base: position 16,516 of record NZ_JBYTAH010000042.1, on the reverse strand, counting down.
CGCATGCGCGACTGGCTGCCGGCCACGCTGGAGGCGCGCGACCTCGACGTGCGCGGCGTGGTGTCGGGGCTGCCGGCGGATGCCGCCACCGGGACGCGTTTTGCCTTGACTGTGGAGCAGGGTGATGCGGGCCAGCCTCTGCCGCGCCGCGTGATCCTCAACTGGCGTGGCGCACCGCCCGACCTGCGTCCCGGGCAGCGCCTCACGCTGACCCTGCGCCTGCGGCGTCCGCGCGGACTCGCCAATCCTTTTGGTTCTGACTACGCCTATTGGCTGCTGGCGCAGGGCTATGGCGCCACCGGCTATGTGCGCCGCGCACAAGGGCCGCCGCAGGACGCGTCCGCGGAGCGGCTGGCATGGCGCATTGAGGCCGTGCGCGCCGCCGTGCGCGATCACCTGCGCGCGGCGCTGCCGGCCGATGCGCGCTTTGGCGCGGTGCTGACCGCGCTGGTCATTGGCGACCAGCGCGGTATCGATGCGGACGACTGGCAACTGTTCCGGCGCACCGGTGTCAGCCACCTGGTCGCGATCTCCGGGCTGCATATCACCATGATCGCCGGCATGGCGGCGTCGCTTGCCGGGCTGTTGTGGCGGCATTCGTTCGGACTCGGCCGCTGGCTGCGCCGGCCGTTGCCGCTGTGGCTGCCGGCCCGGCAGGCCGCGCTGGTGGCGGCCGTGGCCAGTGCGCTGGCTTACGGCCTGCTGGCCGGCATGCAGGTCCCGGCGCTGCGCACCGTGGCCATGCTCTGCGTGGCGGCCATTGCGGTATGGAGTGCGCGTGCGCCGCCCGCCTCGGTGGTGCTGGCGTGGGCGGCGCTGGCGGCATTGCTGCTGGATCCGTGGGCGGTGATGTTGCCCGGCTTCTGGCTCTCCTTCGGCGCGGTGGCCGTGATCTTCTTCGCGGCCCGGCCCGGCCGGGATGCTTCGACGGAAGGGCGTTGGCAACGCCTGCGGTCCGTGCTCGCCGCCGGGGCGCGCACGCAGTGGGCCGTGACCATCGGGCTGGTACCGCTGACGTTGCTGCTGTTCGGCCAGGTATCGGTGGTGTCGCCGTTGGCCAATGCGGTGGCGATCCCGGTCGTCAGCCTGCTGGTGACGCCGCTGGCTTTGCTCGGCGCCGCCTTGCCGATGGCGCTGGCCGGGCCGGTGCTGGCGGTGGCCCACCTGGCTATGGTGGCGCTGGCCGCGGTGCTGGGCTGGCTTTCGGCGCTGCCATGGGCGATGTGGGAAGCGGCCAGCGCGGGGCCGTTGGCGCTGGTGCTGGCGGCGCTCGGTGTCGGGCTGCTGGTCGCGCCGGTCGCCACCGCGCGCGCGCGCCTGCACGGCGGGCTGCTGATGTTGCCGATGCTGCTGGCGCGCGGCCCGCCGGTTGCGCATGGCGAGTTCCGCGCGGTGATGCTGGACGTGGGGCAGGGCACGGCGGTGCTGGTGCGAACGCGCGCCCATGCGCTGCTGTATGACACCGGGCCGTCTTATGCGTCGGGATCCAGCGCCGGTGCGCAGGTGGTGGTGCCATTGCTGCGGGGCGAGGGGGTTGGCCGGATCGACCACCTGATGGTCAGCCATGAGGACACCGACCATGCCGGCGGCGTGGCGGACATCACGGCGGCGGTGGCCGTGTCCGCGCGCAGCACCGGAGCGCCTTCCGGTCACGTTCTGCTTGGGTCGGCGGCCAATGACTGGTCGCCATGCGCGGCGGGCCAGCAATGGGAGTGGGACGGCGTGCGCTTTACCGTGCTGCATCCGCTCGCGGAGCAGGCGCAGCAGGCAGCCATTGCCAGCAATGCGCGCAGCTGCGTGCTGCGCGTGGATGCGGCGGCGCACAGCCTGCTGCTGACCGGAGACATCGGCGTGGCGCAGGAGCGTGCGTTGATCGACAGGTTGCCGGCCGAGGTGCTGCGTGCCGACGTGCTGGTGGTGGCCCACCATGGCAGCGGCACCTCATCCGGTGCAGCCTGGCTGGAGGCAGTGCGCCCGTCGGCGGCGGTGTTCCAGCTGGGTTATGCCAACCGCTATCGCCACCCGAGCGGCGAGGTGTGGGAGCGCTACGGCCGCGCGGGCGTCCTGCGCTACCGGACCGATGAAACCGGCGCGGTGACCATGGACACTGCGCCCGGGGGCTTTGCGTTGTCGGTGTTCCGGCAGGCGCAGCCGCGCTACTGGCGGGCGCGGCCGCCGGCGCCGCGTTAGCGTCAACTGGCTTTGCGGCTACGCGTGCGGGTGGCGGGCAGCGCGGGCGTGGCTGGCTCGGCTGCGGCGGGCCTGGCGCGGTTTCGTGCCGGCGGTACTGGCCGGGCCGGCTCCGCACCGGCAATGCGTCGTTCGCGCAGATGCGCCTTGGCGCGCTGCAGGCGGGGGGCGACGGTGTCGGCGCGCGCAAGCGCCACGCCGGCGGCCAGGACGTCGCCCAGCACCAGGTGGCTGATGCGCGAGGTCATCGGCGTGTAGACCTCGCTGTCTTCCTCGACGTCGGAAAACACGCAGACGTCAGCCAGCCGCGCCAGCGGCGAGCCGCTGTGCGTGATTGCCAGCACGCTGGCGCCGCTGCTGCGCGCCAGCGTGGCAGCGGTCAGCATGTCCCAGGTGCGGCCGCTGTTGGAGACCAGCACGGCCACGTCGCCACGGGCGAGCAGCGCGGCCGACATGCTGAACACGTGCGGGTCGGAATACGCAACCGTCGGCATGCCCAGGCGGAAGAACTTGTGCTGGATATCCAGCGCGACGATGCCGGAGTTGCCGCAGCCGTAGAACTCGATGCGGCGCGCGCCGGCGAGCAGCTGGATGCCATGCTCGATCTGGTCGGCCGACAGCGCATTGCGCACGCTCATCAGCGTGGCAATGGTGCGGTCGAAGACCTTGCCGGCGATGTCCGCGGGGCGGTCGTCGGCCGCGACGTCCTGGTGCACGAAGGGCGTGCCGCCGCCAACGTTCTGCGCGAACTGCAGCTTGAATTCGCGGAAGCCGTCGTAGCCCAGCGCCGCGCAGAAGCGCGCGATGGTGGGCTGCGACACGCCGGCGCGCTCGGCCAGCTCGGGCATCGACAGCCGGATCACGGCGGCGCCATGCCGGGCGACATAGTCGGCCAGGCGGCGTTCAGAAGGGCGGAGCGTGTCGTAGACGGCTAGGATTCGGTCGCGCATGGCGGCGGGAGGCAGTGTCTGGGGTTGCGGATATGTAGAGATTCTACATCGGATGGCGCCGCATCTTGCCCGAAATGGTGCGTCGCCCGCCCTCGGGGTTTGCCCTGATTCCGGGAATTTCTGCGCAATTGTGATGCATGAGCGGGTCGACGGCGTGCTCGCGCTCGGTATAATGGCGGCGATCTGTAGAAAATCTACATGCGATGGCGCGGCATTGCCGCGCCGCCACCAAGCCCACAAGGAACGTCTCCGCCATGCCTTCTGCCGTCCATGCCGAGCTTCTTGCCGTCACCGAGTGCATCGTCGCGCGCAGCCGCGCCAGCCGCGCCGCCTACCTTGCCCGCTGCGAGCGCGCGCAGGCTGAACTGGGGCCGCTGCGCGGCATGTCCTGCGCCAACCTGGCGCACGGCTTTGCCGCATTGCCGGCCAACGACAAGCTGAAGCTGCGCGTCGACCATGCCCCCAACCTGGGCATCGTCACCGCGTACAACGACATGCTGTCGGCGCACCAGCCGTACGAGCGCTACCCCGCCGTGATCCGCGAGGCCGCGCGCGCGGTGGGCGCGGTGGCGCAGGTGGCGGGCGGCGTGCCGGCGATGTGCGACGGCATCACGCAGGGCAACCCGGGCATGGAGCTGTCGCTGTTCTCGCGCGATGCGATTGCGATGGGCACCGCGGTGGCGCTGTCGCACAACACCTTTGATGCGGCGCTGATGCTGGGCGTGTGCGACAAGATCGTGCCCGGCCTGCTGATGGGCGCGCTGCAGTTCGGCCACCTGCCGATGGTGTTCGTGCCGGCGGGCCCGATGGCCAGCGGGCTGCCCAACAAGGAGAAGGCGCGCGTGCGCCAGCTCTACGCCACCGGCCAGGTCGGGCGCGATGCGCTGCTCGAAGCCGAATGCCAGGCCTACCACGGCGCCGGCACCTGCACCTTCTACGGCACCGCCAACAGCAACCAGTTCCTGATGGAAATCATGGGCCTGCACCTGCCGGGCGCGGCCTTCGTGCACCCGGACAGCGGCCTGCGCGATGCGCTGACCGCGGCGGCCGCGCAACGCGCGATCGCCCTGCGCGCGCGCGGCGACGAATACCTGCCGCTGGCGCGCATCGTCGACGAGCGCGCCATTGCCAACGCCATGGTCGGCCTGCTGGCGACCGGCGGCTCCACCAACCACACCATCCACCTGGTGGCGATGGCGCGCGCCGCGGGCATCGTCATCGACTGGAACGATTTCGATCTGCTGTCGCGCATCACGCCGCTGCTGGCGCGCGTCTACCCGAACGGCTCGGCCGATGTGAACCACTTCCATGCCGCGGGCGGCGCCGGTTTCGTCATCCGCGAACTGCTGCAGGCCGGCCTGCTGCATGAGGACGTGCAGACCGTGGCCGGCCCCGGGCTGGCCCGCTATGCGCAGGAGCCGGTGATGGCCGACGGCGTGCTGCGCTGGCGCGACGGCGCGGCGCACAGCGGCGACGCGCAGGTGCTGGCGACGGTCGCGGAGCCTTTCTCGGCCGAGGGCGGGTTGCGGCTGATGCAGGGCAACCTGGGCCGCGGCGTGATCAAGGTCTCGGCGGTGGCGCCGGAGCACCGCGTGGTCGAAGCCCCGGTGCGGGTGTTCGATGCGCAGGAGGCGCTGCAGGCGGCCTTCGATGCGGGCGAGCTGACCGGCGACCTGGTCGCGGTGGTGCGTTTCCAGGGGCCGAACGCCAACGGCATGCCCGAGCTGCACCGCCTGACCCCGGTGCTGGGCGCGCTGCAGGACGCCGGCCACAAGGTGGCGCTGGTGACCGACGGCCGCATGTCCGGCGCGTCGGGCAAGGTGCCGGCGGTGATCCACGTTGGCCCCGAGGCGCTGGCCGGCGGCGCGCTCGCGCGCGTGCGCGACGGCGACCGCATCCGTGTCGATGCCGTTGCCGGCACGCTGCAGTGGCTGGGCGACGAACGTGAATTCGCGGCGCGCGAGCTGGCCGCGGCGCCGGACGACGATTTCGCGCAATTCAGCCTGGGGCGCGGCCTGTTCGGCCTGTTCCGGCGCCACGCGCGCATCGCGGAAGAGGGCGGCAGCGCACTTGACCTGTCCGAGGCGGATGTTGGGGCCGGCGCAGGCGGGCGCCAACGTACCGCAGCGGCGCAAACCGTCGCACAATAGCCAGGCCTGAGGCCGATTTTCCCCTGAAGTTCCCTGCGGGGCGGCAGCGCCCCCCGGACGTCTTTGCGCCGCCGCAAGGACGTCCAGCTGGACCGACAAGGACAGACAAGGATGGCGACACCATCCGATACCAAGACCGACGGAGCAGACATGATCTATATCCTGATGGGCGTTTCCGGCAGCGGCAAGACCACGGTCGGCCAGTTGCTGGCGCAGCGACTGGGCTGCGGCTTCCATGACGCCGATGCATTCCACAGCGACGCCAACAAGGCCAAGATGCACGCTGGCGTCCCGCTGACCGACGAAGACCGCTGGCCATGGCTGGCGGCCATGCGCGCCGCCATCGACGCGGCCCGGGCCGAAGGCCGCACCCATGTGTTCACCTGCTCGGCACTGCGCCAGGCCTACCGCGACCGGCTGACCCCGCCCGACGGCGGCGTGACCTTCGTCTTCATGAAGGGCGATGCATCGCTGATCGGCACGCGCCTGTCCGCGCGCACGGAACACTTCTTCAACCCCGACCTGCTGCAAAGCCAGTTCGATACGCTGGAAGAGCCCAGCGACGCGCTGGTGCTCGACATCCGCCAGTCGCCCGAGGCGCTGGTCGCCACCATCCTGCAGGCCACGGTGCCGCAGGGCGCCGGCGCGGCGCGCTGACCTGCTGACCTCGCCGACCGTTCCGGCCGGCCCCGTTCCCGTGCAGCCCGCAAGCGGCCGCCAGCCTGGCTGGCGGCCGCTTTTGCGTGCGCTGGCAGACATCTTGCTAGTTCACTTTCCGTGCCGGCCGGCGCCCGCCAGCTTGCGGGTTTCGCCGGTACGGGTATGCTGAAAGGGCCAGTGACTCGACAGTATCGCCGTGAGCGTCCCGAACGGGCAGGCGCGGCGGGCTGGGGACGGGAAAGCCAGGGCAAAACCAGGGCAGCCGGTAGCGACCACGAAGTCGCAGTGAAGCGGTAGCACCGGAAGCCCGCGACATGGAGGAACGGCCATCATGGCGGGGCGGTATTTCGACGAGATGCTGGACTGGCGCACGGACGGGGCGCAATGGGTTATCCAGGCGGGGCAGGCGTTGCCTGAAGGCGCGGTGCGCCCGCATTACCGGCATTTCGCTGACTGGCTGGCGCGGCAGTCTGAAGGCACGATGGGCAACAAGCGCGCCGAGGCCGACCTGATCTTCCGGCGCGTGGGCATTACCTTTGCCGTCTACGGCGACAAGGATGAAGCCAACAGCGGCACCGAACGCACCATTCCGTTCGACGTGATCCCGCGCATCTTCCCGGCGAACGAATGGGCGCTGCTGGAAAAAGGGCTGCGCCAGCGCGTGGCCGCGCTCAACCGCTTTGTCCACGATATCTACCACGGCCAGGACATCATCCGCGCCGGCGTGATCCCGCCCGACCAGATCTACAACAACGCCCAGTACCGGCCCGAGATGCTCGGCGTCAACGTGCCGCACGACATCTATGCGCACGTGGCCGGCATCGACGTGGTGCGCGCCGGCGAGGGCGAGTTCTACGTGCTGGAAGACAACCTGCGCGTGCCCTCGGGCGTGTCGTACATGCTGGAAAACCGCAAGATGATGATGCGGTTGTTCCCGGACCTGTTCGCGCGCAACCGCGTGGCGCCGGTGGCCCACTATCCTGACCTGTTGCTCGACATGCTGCGCGGGGTGTCGCCGCAGGCCATTGCCGATCCCACCGTGGTGGTGCTGACGCCGGGCATGTACAACTCGGCCTACTTCGAGCATGCCTTCCTGGCGCAGCAGATGGGCGTGGAACTGGTCGAAGGCAGCGATCTCTTCGTCGAGGACGACCACCTGTTCATGCGCACCACGCAGGGCCCGCAGCGCGTCGACGTGATCTACCGCCGCGTCGACGACGACTTCCTCGACCCGCTGGTGTTCCGCCACGATTCCTCGCTGGGCGCGGCCGGCTTGCTGTCGGTCTACCGCGCCGGCAACGTGACCATCTGCAACGCCATCGGCACGGGCGTGGCCGACGACAAGTCGATCTATCCGTACGTGCCCGACATGATCCGCTTCTACCTGGGCGAAGAGGCCATCCTCAGCAACGTGCCGACCTATATGTGCCGGCGCCCGGACGACCTGCAGTACGTGCTGGACCATATGGAAGAACTGGTGGTCAAGGAGACCCACGGCGCCGGCGGCTACGGCATGCTGGTCGGCCCGGCCGCCACGCGGGCCGAGATCGATGCCTTCCGCGAAGTGGTGAAGGCGCGCCCGGAGCAGTACATCGCGCAGCCGACGCTGGCGCTGTCGACCTGCCCGACCTATGTGGAGTCGGGCATCGCGCCGCGCCATATCGACCTGCGCCCGTTCGTGCTGTCGGGCAAGGAGGTGCGCATGGTGCCTGGCGGGCTGACCCGCGTGGCGCTGCGCGAGGGCTCGCTGGTGGTGAATTCCTCGCAAGGGGGCGGCACCAAGGACACCTGGGTGCTGGAACGATGAACGCGAACCACATGATGACCGCCGCAACGACCGCCATGGCGACCGCCGCCACGCCAGGAGAGCCCACATGCTGAGCCGCACCGCCGACCACCTGTTCTGGATGGCCCGCTACACCGAGCGCGCGGAGAACACCGCGCGCATGCTCGACGTCAACTACCAGACCTCGCTCCTGCCGCAATCGGCCGAGGTGGCCGAGCAGGGCTGGTGGGCCATGCTCGATATCTCGGAGCTGACCGATGTCTTCGACCACAAGTACGGACTGCTGTCGCGCGACGATGTGATCGACTTCATGGTGCGCGACATGACCAACGCCTCGTCCATCATGAGCTGCCTGCGCGCGGCGCGCGAGAATGCGCGCGCGGTGCGCGGCTCGCTGACCACCGAGGTCTGGGAGACCGTCAACACCACCTGGCTGGAGGTGCAGCGCCTGATCGCCGACGGCGTGCTGAAGGAGGACCCGTCGGCGTTCTTCGAATGGGTCAAGTTCCGCTCGCACCTGGCGCGCGGGGTCCAGTTCGGCACCATGCTCAAGGACGATGCCTTTCACTTCATGCGGCTGGGCACGTTCCTGGAGCGCGCCGACAACACCGCGCGGATCCTCGACGTCAAGTTCCAGGCATCGGGCAGCGACGAGAGCGATGCCAACCGCGACCAGAACGATTTCTATCACTGGGCCGCGGTGCTGCGCTCGGTCTCGGGCTTCGAGGTCTACCGCAAGGTCTATCGCGCGGTCATTACGCCGCAGCGCGTGGCCGAGCTGCTGATCCTGCGGCCCGACATGCCGCGCTCGCTGGTGTCGAGCATGGACGAGGTGGTGGCCATCCTGCATACGGTGCGCAACCAGCAATCGGCGGAAACCGAGCGCCAGGCTGGTAAACTCCACGCCGACCTGAAGTACGCGCGCATCGACGATATTTTCGCGGTCGGCCTGCACGCGTACCTGACCAGCTTCCTGGAGCGCATCGGCGATCTCGGCAATGGCATCAGCCGGGACTTCCTCGTGCCGCTGCTGGCTGCCTGAAATGGGCCGCCGGCAGCCTCCATGTGCCGCCGCCGCGCCCTGATACCGTGAAATACAAGATCCACCACCATACTGTTTACCGCTACGCCGAGCCGGTGCGCCGCAGCGTGCACGAAGTGCGGCTCGAGCCGCGTTCGGGCCCGCTGCAGACGGTGCACCGCTGGCAACTGGTCGCGCCTGGCAATCCGTCGGCGGCGCGCGACGGATTCGGCAATATCGTGCACAACTTCACGGTGGCCGGACCGACCGGCACCATCTCGATCGAAGCCAGCGGCGAGGTGGAAGTGCTGCCGCCGCATGGCGACCTCGACCGGGACGGCCACCATGCGTTCTGCGACGCTCCGCCCCCCGGCGAGTCCCGGGTGTCGCCGCTGTACTTCCTCGGCAGCACGCCACTGACCTCGGCTCCGCCGGAGATGCAGGCGTTTGCCGCGCCGTTCCTGGCGGCCGGGCACGAGATTCCGGCGCTGCTGGCGTTGGCCCAGGGGATTGCGGAGCGGGTGCGCTACAAGCCCAACACCACTGACGTCGGCACCTCGGCGGCCGAGGCCTTCAGCCTGGGCAGCGGCGTGTGCCAGGACCAGGCGCAGGTGATGGTGGCGGCGTGCCGGGCGCTCGGTATCCCGGCACGCTATGTGAGCGGATACTTCTACGATCCGGCCGCGATCGAGATGGCCAGCCATGCCTGGGCCGACGTATGCCTGGACCCGGCGCGCGAGGTGTGGTGCAGCGTCGACATCACCCACGGCTGCCTGACCGACGAGCGTCATATACGCCTCGCGGTGGGGCGCGATTATGCGTCGGCTGCACCAGTCAGGGGCATCCTGGAAGGGGGGTCCGGCGAGACGCTTGAAGTTGATGTGAGCATCACGCCGCTTTTTACCTGATTAGGTGCCTGATTCCAGACAGGGCGCGGTGCCGCAGTACGGGCGCTAGAATCCCGGGTATGCAGGCCATCGGCTGGCCACTTCCGGCCGCCGCAAAGCACACCAAAACAAGACCATGACTTACTGTGTAGCCATGCGGCTGGATGCCGGCCTGGTATTCCTGTCCGATTCCCGCACCAATGCGGGGGTAGATGCCATCTCCACGTCGCGCAAGATGACGGTGTTCGAAGAGCCCGGCGACCGCGTGATGGTGCTGATGACCGCCGGCAACCTGGCGATCAGCCAGTCGGTGCGCCAGATCCTGGCCGAGAACCATGACGAGAAGCGCTCGCTGTGGACCGCGCGCGACATGTTCGAGGCCGCTTCCATCGTCGGCGAGGCGGTGCGCCAGGTGCACAAGCGCGATGCGCATGCGCTGCGCGATGCCGGCATCGAATTCAATGTCAGCCTGATCTTCGGCGGCCAGGTGCGCGGTGAACGCGTGCGGCTGTTCAACATCTACGCGGCCGGCAATTTTGTCGAGGCCACGCCCGAGAACTGCTACTTCCAGATCGGCGAGGCCAAGTACGGCAAGCCCATCATCGACCGCGTGGTGCACCCGTCGCTGCCGCTGGCCGAGGGAGCCAAATGCGCGCTGATCTCGATGGATTCGACGCTCAAGTCGAATATCTCGGTCGGCCTGCCGCTGGACCTGCTGGTCTATGAGGCCGATACGCTGTGCGTGACGCGCTTCGTCAACATCGACGAGCGCAACGCCTATTTCCGCATGATCCGCGACACCTGGGGGCAGCGCCTGCGCCAGGTCTTCGGCGAGATCCACAATCCCGAGTGGGATCCCGGCGCGCCCGCGGAATTCTCGCTGGCGCGTCCCGGCGAGGCCGACCGCTGGGGCCAGCCGGTGCGCGCCAAGCGCAATCCGTCGCGTACCCAGGACTGAGGCCGGGCGAGGAAACAAGCGATGCGCGAGATCATTCATTTTTCCCATGCCAACGGCTTCCCGGTGACCACCTACCGCAAGCTGTTCGGCGAACTGGACGGCGACTTCGAATTCCGCGCCGTGGACCGCTACGGGCACAAGCCTGAATTCCCGGTGACGCGCGGCTGGCCGCACCTGGTGGAGGAGCTGCTCGGCGAGATTGACCGCCAGTACCACGAGCCGGTGTGGCTGGTGGGCCATTCGCTGGGCGGCTTCCTGTCGCTGATGGCGGCGCTGCGGCGCCCGGAGCGCGTGCGCGGCGTGGTGATGCTGGATTCGCCGATCATTGCCGGCTGGCGCGCGTCGCTGCTGAAGACCGCCCAGATGTTCGGCATGGACGAAAAGCCCGGCCCGGCGGCGGTGACCAAAAACCGGCGCACCCACTGGCCGGACGCCGAGGCGGTCTGGGAACACTTCCGCGCCAAGCCCAACTTCGCGGTGTGGGACCAAGAGGTGCTGCGCGACTACGCCATCCACGGCACCGAGCCGACCGGCAAGGACAACGAGCGGCGGCTGCGCTTTGACCGCGAGGTCGAATACTGGATCTACCGCACGCTGCCGACCAGCCTGGGGCGCAAGGTGGCGCGCGGCGCGCCGGTGCCGGTCGGCTTTGTCGCCGGCACGCGTTCGCGCGAGGTGCGCCAGTGTGGGCTGGGTGCCACCCGCAAGCTGGTCGGCCCGAATCTGCGCTTTATCGAGGGCGGCCACCTGTACCCGATGGAGCGGCCGCAGGAGACGGCGCAGCTGGTGCGCGACCTGATCGGCGCGATGCGCCGCGAGGGGCGCTGAGGCGGGGTGCGGCGCATGCGCCGCAACGCACCGGGAAGGCCTGTTGCAGCCCCGCCGAGGAGGGGTGCTGTCACAATTTCCGGGTCGGCGGGAATCGGGCTCTCATGTATAATCCCGATTTCCCCGGCAAGCTCGGTTTATGACCAAATTCGTCTTCGTCACCGGTGGCGTCGTCTCTTCTCTCGGCAAGGGCATCGCTGCTGCCTCGCTCGCGGCCATTCTTGAGTCGCGCGGCCTCAAAGTCACCCTCCTCAAGCTAGATCCCTACATCAACGTCGATCCCGGCACGATGAGCCCCTTCCAGCATGGCGAGGTGTTTGTCACGGAAGACGGTGCTGAAACCGACCTCGATCTCGGCCACTACGAGCGTTTCGTCTCGGCCAAGATGCGCAAGTCGAACAACTTCACCACGGGCCAGATCTACGAATCGGTGATCCGCAAGGAGCGCCGCGGCGAATACCTGGGCAAGACCGTGCAGGTGATCCCGCATATCACCAACGAGATCCAGGCCTTTGTCGAAAGGGGCGCCGCGGCGTCGCACGACGGCAAGGCCGACGTGGCGCTGGTGGAAATCGGCGGCACCGTGGGTGACATCGAATCGCTGCCGTTCCTGGAAGCCGCGCGCCAGATGAGCCTGCGCATGGGCCGCAACCACTGCGCCTTCGTGCACCTGACGCTGGTGCCGTTCATTGCCAGCGCTGGCGAGCTCAAGACCAAGCCGACCCAGCACTCGGTGCAGAAGCTGCGTGAAATCGGCATCTCGCCGACCGCGCTGCTGTGCCGCGCCGACCGCCCGATCCCGGACGACGAGCGCGCCAAGATCTCGTTGTTCGCCAATATCCCGCAAGACGCCGTGATTTCGGTGTGGGATGCGGACAGCATCTACAAGATCCCGCAGATGCTCAACGAGCAGGGCCTGGACCGCCTGATCTGCGAGGAACTGCGCCTGGATCCCAAGCCCGCCGACCTGTCGATGTGGCAGAAGCTGGTCAACGCCCAGGAAAATCCCGAGCACGAGATCACCATCGGCATGGTCGGCAAGTACGTCGACCTGACCGAGTCGTACAAGTCGCTGATCGAGGCCCTGCGCCACGCCGGCATGCACACCGCCACGCGCGTCAACATCGAGTACATCGACTCCGAGGAACTGGAATCGGGCCACCTCGAAGTGCTGGCCCCGCTCGACGCCATCCTGGTGCCGGGCGGCTTCGGCAAGCGCGGCACGGAAGGCAAGATCCGCGCGATCCAGTACGCCCGCGAGAACAACATCCCCTACCTGGGCATCTGCCTGGGCATGCAGCTGGCCGTGATCGAGTTTGCCCGCCACCTGGCCGGCATGACCGATGCCAACTCGACCGAGTTCAACCTGGAAACCGAACACCCCGTGGTCGCGCTGATCACCGAGTGGGTGGACCGCGAAGGCAAGGTCGAGCAGCGCTCGGCCGATTCCGACCTGGGCGGCACCATGCGCCTGGGCGCCCAGCGCGTGCCGGTCAAGGAAGGCACCAAGGCAGCGACGATCTACGGCGCCGAGGTCAACGAACGCCACCGTCACCGCTATGAGGTCAACAACCACTACGTGCCGACGCTGGAAAAGGCCGGCATGGTGATCTCGGCGCGCACACCGACCGAGAACCTGCCGGAAATGATGGAGCTGCCCGAGTCGATGCACCCCTGGTTCGTCGGCGTGCAGTTCCACCCGGAATTCACCTCGACGCCGCGTGACGGCCACCCGCTGTTCAAGGCCTACGTCGAAGCCGCGCTGGCCAGCCAGCAGCGCAAGGGCGCGTAAGCCCCGGCGGCAAGCAGGAGAGACAGTCATGAAACTCTGTGGATTCGAGGCCGGCCTCGACAAGCCGTTCTTCCTGATCGCCGGTCCGTGCGTGATCGAGTCGGAGCAGATGGCGCTGGATACGGCCGGCGAGCTCAAGGCCATCACCGCCGAACTGGGCATCCCGTTCATTTACAAGTCGTCGTTCGACAAGGCCAACCGTTCGTCCGGCAAGTCGTTCCGCGGCCTGGGGATGGAAAAGGGCCTGGAGATCCTGGCCACCGTCAAGCGCGAGATCGGCGTGCCGGTGCTGACCGACATCCACGAGATCGACGAGATCAAGCCCGTCGCTGCCGTGGTGGACGTGCTGCAGACGCCGGCCTTCCTGTGCCGCCAGACTGATTTCATCCGTGCCTGCGCCCAGAGCGGCAAGCCGGTGAACATCAAGAAGGGCCAGTTCCTGGCGCCGCATGACATGAAGAACGTGATCGACAAGGCGCGCGACGCCGCGCGCGAAGCCGGTCTGCCTGACGATGTCTTCATGGCCTGCGAGCGTGGTGTCTCGTTCGGCTACAACAACCTGGTGTCCGACATGCGCTCGCTGGCGATCATGCGCGAGACCGGTGCCCCGGTGGTGTTCGACGCCACCCACTCGGTGCAGCTGCCGGGCGGCCAGGGCACCAGCTCGGGCGGCCAGCGCGAGTTCGTGCCGGTGCTGTCGCGCGCCGCCGTCGCCACCGGCGTGGCGGGCCTGTTCATGGAAACGCACCCGGACCCGAGCAAGGCCATGTCCGATGGCCCCAACGCGGTGCCGCTGTCGCGCATGAAGGAACTGCTGGCCGTGCTCAAGGACCTGGACACGCTGGTCAAGCGCGCCGGTTTCCTGGAAGACAACTTCGGCTGGCCGGCCTGCGCCTGAGCAGGCCCGGTCTTGTCACCACCGCAATGCCGGTGGTGACAAACCATATCGAAAGACAATACAAAAAATCGGGAGATTCTCCATGGCCGCGGGCTATATCATCGCCTACGTCGACGTGACCGACCCCCAGCAGTACGAAGAATACAAAGTGCTCTCGAGCAAGGCCATGCAGGTCCATGGCGCCGAGGTGCTGGTGCGCGGCGGCAAGACCGAGCCGCTGGAGGGCGAGTGGGCGCCGACCCGCGTCGTGGTGCTGAAATTCCCCAGCTATGAAGCCGCCAGGTCGTTCCATGACGGCGAAGCCTATCGCGCCGCCCGCAAGGCGCGCGAGCATGCGGCAAAGATGAACATGATCGTGGTGGAAGGCGCTGCCTGAGGGTTGTCGGGCAGTTTGACATGCGCCTGACACGGGCACAGGTTGAAGTAATCAGCAGCAGCAAGAATCAACAGTCAGAGAGGAATTCATGAGTGCAATCGTAGATATCATCGGTCGCGAGGTTCTCGACTCGCGCGGCAACCCCACCGTCGAATGCGACGTGCTGCTGGAATCCGGCGTGATGGGCCGTGCGGCAGTGCCGTCGGGCGCCTCGACCGGTTCGCGCGAAGCCATCGAACTGCGTGACGGCGACAAGTCGCGTTACCTGGGCAAGGGCGTGCTGAAGGCCGTCGAGCACATCAACACTGAAATCTCCGAAGCCATCATGGGCCTGGATGCCTCCGAGCAGGCCTTCCTGGACCGCACCCTGATCGACCTCGACGGCACCGAGAACAAGGGCCGGCTGGGCGCCAACGCCATGCTGGCGGTGTCGATGGCCGTGGCCAAGGCCGCCGCTGAAGAAGCCGGCCTGCCGCTGTACCGCTACTTCGGCGGTTCGGGCGCGATGCAGCTGCCGGTGCCGATGATGAACATCGTCAACGGCGGCGCGCACGCCAACAACAGCCTGGACATCCAGGAATTCATGATCATGCCGGTGTCGCAGACCAGCTTCCGCGAAGCCCTGCGCTGCGGCGCCGAGATCTTCCACGCGCTGAAGAAGATCCTGGCCGACAAGGGCATGTCCACCGCGGTCGGCGACGAGGGCGGCTTCGCCCCCAACTTCTCGTCCAACGAGGAATGCCTGAACACTGTGGTGCAGGCCATCGAGAAGGCCGGCTACCGTGCCGGTGAAGACGTGCTGCTGGCGCTGGACTGCGCCGCCAGCGAGTTCTACCACGAAGGCGAAGGCGTGTACCAGCTGGAAGGCGAAGGCCTGAAGCTGTCGTCGACCCAGTTCGCCGACTACCTGGCCAACCTGTGCGACAAGTTCCCGATCGTGTCGATCGAGGACGGCATGGCCGAAGGCGACTGGGACGGCTGGAAGACGCTGACCGAGAAGCTGGGCACGCGCGTGCAGCTGGTGGGTGACGACCTGTTCGTCACCAACACCAAGATCCTGAAGGAAGGCATCGAGAAGGGCATCGGCAACTCGATCCTGATCAAGATCAACCAGATCGGCACGCTGACCGAAACCTTCGCCGCCATCGAGATGGCCAAGCGCGCCGGCTACACCGCCGTGATCTCGCACCGCTCGGGCGAAACCGAAGACAGCACCATTGCCGATATCGCCGTGGGCACCAACGCCGGCCAGATCAAGACCGGCTCGCTGTCGCGCTCGGACCGCATGGCCAAGTACAACCAGCTGCTGCGCATCGAGGAAGACCTCGGCGATATCGCCAGCTACCCGGGCAAGGGCGCGTTCTACAACCTGCGCTGACACCTTGCCCTGCCGTTCCCGCTTGCGCGGGAGCGGCAGCAAGCGGATGGAATGGCGGGGGCCGGGATTCCCTGGCCGCCGCCGTTTTTGTATCGAAATCTGCCTGGCAATTGCCTTCCGGGCTGAGTTCGCAGATCATTGTGCGGAATTTCCTGTCCGCCATCTTTCATGCGCCTGATCTCGCTGCTGTTGTTTGTGCTGCTGCTTGCCATCCAGTACCCGCTCTGGCTGGGCAAGGGCGGCTGGCTGCGCGTGTGGGACCTGAACCGGCAACTGACCGAGCAGGGCACCCGCAACCAGACGCTCAAGCTGCGCAACGCCAAGCTGGAAGGGGAAGTCGCCGACCTGCAGGACGGCACCGGCGCGATCGAGGAACGTGCCCGCTATGAGTTGGGCATGGTGAGGGAAGGCGAGGTCTTCGTGCAGTTTGTCGCGCCGGCGCCCAAGGTCAGCGCGACGCCGCCGTTGCCGCCGCCGGCGAATTCGGTCGCCGGAAGAGGCGGCCACTAAGGGGCGCCTTGCCTCTCGCTGTCGGTGGGCTTGCATCCAGCCCGCCGCCTGCCTGTCACCACCAGCCGTACGGATAACCGCCCCAGCCCCAGCCGGGCATGCCGACGCTGACGCCGCCGCCCCAGTGGCCAC
>NZ_JBYTAH010000041.1:0-67026 GCF_058787975.1 Cupriavidus sp. FW305-26 | reverse complement strand
GGGCGCAGGTTGGTCTGGCTGATGCCGCGATAGCGGTAGTCCGAGACCAGCGACACGTTGGCCGTGAACGTATGCGGGGACGGCACGGCGTCAGGCTGGGATTGCGCCATGGCCGGCATGGCAGCGAGGAAGATGGAAGATGCGGAGCATGCGAGCAGCGTGGCCGCGGTTTGGCGCAGGTCAGTCATTGTTGTTGTGGCGAGAGTTAAAAAAATCCCCGTTGCAGGGAGCCTCGCCACGATATGGCCTGACGCGTAAAAACGGTATCAAAAGCCGCGGTGCCCGCGTACAAATCCAATCAATGCGCCTGGATTTCGGCGCTACCCGGCAAACCGGTAGCCCAGCCCGATTTCCGTCAGCAAGTGGGCGGGCCGCGCCGGGTCCGCTTCGAGCTTGTGCCGCAGATGTCCCATATAGACGCGCAGGTACTGGCTGCTTTCGGCCTGGGAGGGTCCCCACACCTCCCGCAGCAACTCCCGGTGCGTCATCACCTTGCCGCGGTGGGCGATCAGAACCGCAAGCAGCCGATACTCGATCGGCGTCAGATGCACGGCCTGTCCCGAGCGGGTGACGACCCGGCTGGCCAGGTCAACCTGCACGTCGCCGAACAGGATCTGGTGCGAGCCCTGGGCGTTGGCCCTGGCATGCCGGCGCAGCAGCACGCGCAGGCGTGCGACCAGTTCGCCAACGCCAAAGGGCTTGGTCAGGTAGTCATCCGCGCCGGCATCCAGCGCACCGATCTTGTCGGCTTCTCCGCTACGTGCCGACAGGACCAGCACCGGTACGTCAGTCCACGTGCGCATCTCGCTGATCAATTGCACCCCGTCTCCGTCCGGCAAGCCCAGGTCGAGAACGACGAGGTCAGGTTGCCGGGTGCCTGCCTCAATCAGTCCGCGCTTGAGCGATTCTGCCTCGTGCACCGTGCAACCTTCGGACTCCAGGGTCGAGCGGACAAAGCGCCGGATATGCGGCTCATCCTCAACCAGCAGGACTGTCGGGGAAAAATCAAATGGCATCAACTTCCTCTCTTCTTGCGTGAGACCCTAGGCATCAGTCTGCTCCGGCTCCACCGCCGGCGGATTTCCACGCGGCAACGCTACCAGGAAGCGCGCGCCCGCCTGGCCGCCGGGCCGGTCCGGGCGTTGCGCGGGTTCCACCCAGATGCGCCCGCCATGGGCTTGCACGATTGCCTCGCATACGGCGAGACCCAGGCCGACACCCGCGGTCGCGGATTCGCGCTCACCGCGCGTGAATTTCTCGAAGATCTGCCGTTCCTTGCCCTTGGGCACGCCCGGGCCATCATCCTCTACCGCGATCCTGATCTCGTCGTCGACCGGCGCGGCCGAGAGCCGGATCTCTGTGCCGGCAGGCGTGTATTTGGCGGCATTCTCCAGCAGGTTGCACAGCACGCGCTCGATCAGCACGGCGTCGCATTCGACCAGGGGTACCCGGGACAAGTCGGCGACAACCACGCGGTGGTGCTCGAGCGCCTCGCGCATGGCAGCCAGGCTGGCGCCAACGAGCTCCTCCACCGATTGCCACTCCTTGCTCATCCGGACTTCCCGGCCCTGCAGCTTCGCCATGTCCAGCAGATTCACCACCATGGTCCGCATGCGCCTGGCCTGTTCCAGCATGGCGGCCACGGTCTCGGCCAGTGACGGCGCCAGCCCGGGATCGCTGCGCTGCATGGTTTCCGCCATGCCGATCAGGCTGGTCAGCGGGGTGCGCAGGTCATGGGAGACAGCGGCCAGCAATGAGCTGCGCAGGCGCTCAGACTCCATCGACAGCAAGGCCAGCTGCGCCACTTCGACGTAATGCAAGCGCTCGATGGCGATCGCGATCAGCGTGCAGAACACATCGACCTGGCGCCGTAGCGCAGGTTGCGCAAAGGCGCGTGATACCGCAGGCTCGACCGCCAGCACGCCACGGGTCTGCATCGGCGCCTTCAATGGCAGATACAGCACGGTGCTGCCGGGCAAGGTATGCGTGCCGGTGCCTGCGGGCTGGCCGTGATCGAATACCCACTCTGCCAGTACACGGTCGATCGAGTCGGTTCGCGCCCCGGTGTCATGCTGCTCGACATCGGACACGGGCGGCAGCAAGCGGCCTTCCGCGGAAACCAGGAAGAAGGCTGAATTGGCATCGAAGGCAGCACGCAGGAAACGGCTGGCGATCGAGACAATCTGGTTCGGCACCAGCGCCGCGGAGAGTTCACGGGCCAGTTCGTACAGCGTGCGGGCATCGTTCTCGCGCTGCACCGCCACCTGCGCTTGTTCGCGCAAACCGGCAGTCAGTTGCCCGATGACCAGCCCCACGGATAGCAGCACGAGGAACGTCAGCAGATACTGTACGTCGCTGACGGCGAACGACAGCCGCGGCGGTACGAAGAAGAAGTCGAAGGCGGCCACGGCCAATACCGAAGCCAGCGCCGCCGGTCCGCGGCCATGACGAAGCGCGACGCCGACCACTGCCGCCAGAAACAGCATGACAATGTTGACGACGTCGAACCATGGAAATGCCAGGGCCGACAGTGCCGTGGCACCGGCGCACCATGCCGCCGCCCACAAATAATCTTTGCGCGTGGCCCCGTCGCCTGGCGCTGGGGCGTCTGGCGCTTCAGTGCCATGGCGCGGGCGAAGATCCACCCGCGTCGTGTCTGCCGCCACGCGGATGATATCGATCTCCGGACATCCGAGCGCCAGCGCATCGGCAAAACTGCGGCGGCCGAACAGCCAGGCCGGCGCGTTCACAAATGGCGTCAAGGCCAGGCCGAGAAGGGAGCGGGCCCGCTCCGCAACGGAGGCGCCGCCCCGGCGCCAGTCTGCCGGCGCCCGGCCGATGACCACCTTGGTCAGGTTGTGGCGGCGCACGTACCCCACGATTGCCTGGACCATGTCGTTGCCCGCCAGGGTCTCGGTGCGTGCGCCCAACTCCTCTGCGAGACGCATGGCCGTCTGCAGGCGAGTCTTTGCGAAATCGGACGGGGGTGCCAGCCTGGGGGTGGCGATGGTCACCACATGCCAGTCGCAATCGAGCTGGCCGGCAAGCCGGCGCGCACTCCGGACGACCTGCTCGGCATCGTCACCACTACCGATGCAAGCCAGCACCGCCTCCCGGGTCCGCCACACGCCTTGAACGGCTTCGGACTGACGCCATGCTCGGACATCGGAGTCCACCCGGTCGGCGGTCCGGCGCAGCGCCAGCTCGCGCAGGGCGATCAGATTGCCTTTCCGGAAAAAGTTGCGCGCCGCGTGTCGCGCCTGCTCCGGCAGATAGACCTTGCCTTCCTTCAGCCGGCGCAGCAGCTCGTCGGCCGGCAGGTCTACCAGCACGACTTCGTCGGCGCTGTCGAACACAACGTCCGGCACGGTTTCCCAGACGCGGATGCCGGTGATGCCGCCCACCGCCTCGTTCAGGCTGTCCAGATGCTGCACATTGACCGTGGTCCAGACGTCGATCCCGGCAGCCTGCAATTCCTGGATATCCTGCCACCGCTTCGGATGGCGACTGCCCGGTGCGTTGGAATGGGCCAGTTCGTCAACCAGGACCAGGGCCGGTCGCCGGACCAGCGCCGCGTCCAGGTCGAACTCCTGCAGAACCCGCTCGCGGTACGGCACGTCCTTCATTGGCAAGCGCTCGATACCGGCGATTAGCGCTTCGGTCTCGGCGCGGCCGTGGGTCTCCACGATGCCAATGACAGCATCGGTGCCCCGTGCAGACGCCGTCCGTGCCGCGGTGAGCATGGCGAACGTCTTGCCGACCCCGGCGGAAGCGCCAAAGTAGACCCTGAGCTTGCCGCGCGAGGCGCGAGCGCCTTCCTCCTGCACCATCTGGAGCAGGGCATCGGGATCGGGGCGCGCGCCGGCTCCGCGCAGTTCGGCATCAGGCATCGGTCGGCTCACCCTCTATCCTGGCATTGGCAAACCAGTCCTGCCTCGCATCCGCATCCCGGCACCGGGTTACTTCCGTGCGATGGCATCCAGTCCAAGGTTCAGCTTCAGGACATTGACTCCCGGGTCGCCCAGGACCGGCAGTAGCGGCGTTTCGGTATTTGCCGCAATCAGTTGCTTCACCTGCTCGATTGGAATCCCCCTGGCGCGGGCGACGCGCGCCGCCTGGTACTCAGCGGCCGCAGGGCTGATATGCGGGTCGAGCCCGCTGCCGGAGGCAGTGACCAGGTCCACCGGAACGGGGGCCTGGTTGTCCGGATCCGCGGCGTGCAGGGCAACGACGCGTGCGCGCGCGGCATCGGTCAGCGCCGGATTGGTGGGGCCCAGGTTGGATCCCGCCGAAGCCGCGGCGTTATACGGCATCGGCGCCGTGGCCGACAGCCGGCCCCAGAAGTACTTCGGGTCGGAGAACGGCTGGCCGATCAGTTCCGAGCCAACTGTCCTGCCATCCTTCTCGATCAGCGAGCCGGCTGCCTGATGCGGGAACACGGCCTTGGAGATTGCCGTGATCGCGCCGGGATAGAGCAGGCCGGTCACCAGCGAAAGACCAACGAACACCACCAACATTGGCCGCAGCAAGCCACCTTGCACGGGTGCCGGCGACGGCTGCGGGGACTGCACTTGCGTATTCATGAGCGCTCCGAATCGTGGCAGAAAATCAGACCCAGCCAAACAGGGCCAGGATCATGTCGATCAGCTTGATGCCGGCAAACGGCACCAGGATGCCGCCCAGGCCGTAGACCAGCAGGTTGCGGCGCAGCAGCACCGCGGCGCCCAGCGGCCGGTAGACCACGCCCTTGAGCGCAAGCGGGATCAGCACGACGATGATGAGCGCGTTGAAGATCACCGCCGACATGATGGCCGACGCCGGCGTGGCGAGCCCCATCACATTGAGCAGGTTGAGCTGCGGATAGGTGGTGGCAAACGCCGCCGGGATGATCGCGAAGTACTTGGCGATGTCGTTGGCCACGCTGAAGGTCGTCAGCGAGCCGCGCGTCATCAGCATCTGCTTGCCGATCTCGACGATCTCGATCAGCTTGGTCGGGTTGCTGTCGAGGTCCACCATGTTGCCGGCTTCCTTGGCCGCCTGCGTGCCGCTGTTCATCGCTACGGCTACGTCGGCCTGGGCCAGTGCCGGCGCGTCGTTGGTGCCGTCGCCGGTCATCGCGACCAGCCGCCCGTCGGCCTGGTACTGGCGGATCAGCTTGAGCTTGGCTTCCGGCGTGGCTTCGGCCAGGAAGTCGTCAACGCCGGCTTCCGCCGCAATCGAAGCCGCCGTCAGCCGGTTGTCGCCGGTGATCATCACGGTCTTGATGCCCATCTTGCGCAGTTCGCCGAAGCGCTCGCGAATGCCGGTCTTGACGATGTCTTTCAGCTCGATCACGCCAAGCACGCGTACCGAACCGCCGTTGGCGTCGGCTACCACCAGCGGCGTGCTGCCGGCGCGGGCAACCTCATCGACGGCTTGCAGGACAGCATCGGGGAACTTGCCGGCACGTTCCGTGACGTAGCGGCGCACGGCATCGGCCGCACCCTTGCGCACGTGACGCTCGCCGCCGCCATCGCTCAGGTCAACCCCGCTCATGCGGGTCTGGGCGCTGAACGGCACGAACTCCGGCTTCAGGCTTGCCATCACCGGCGCCGCCAGCCCCGGCAGCTGGCGTGCCAGCGTGATGATGCTGCGGCCTTCCGGGGTCTCGTCGGCCAGCGACGACAGCCACGCCGCTTCCGCGAGCTGCAGCGGCGACACGCCCGGGGCCGGGATGAAGCGCGATGCCTGGCGGTTGCCATGGGTAATGGTGCCGGTCTTGTCGAGCAGCAGCACGTCCACGTCACCAGCGGCTTCGACCGCACGGCCCGAGGTGGCAATCACGTTGGCTTCCATCATCCGGCTCATGCCCGCCACGCCAATGGCTGACAGCAGCCCGCCGATGGTGGTGGGAATCAGGCAGACCAGCAGGGCCACCAGCACCGTGATCGTCACCGGAACGCCTGCCTTTGCCACCAGCACGCTGTAGAGCGAGAACGGCTGCAGCGTGGCCGTGGCCAGCAGCAGCACAATGGTCAGCCCGACCAGCAGGATCGTCAGGGCCAGTTCGTTCGGCGTCTTCTGCCGCTTGGCGCCTTCAACCATCGTGATCATGCGGTCGATGAAGCTCTCGCCCGGGTTGGTCGTGATGCGCGCCACGATCCAGTCGGACAGCACGCGTGTACCGCCGGTCACCGACGAGAAGTCGCCGCCCGACTCGCGGATCACCGGCGCCGATTCGCCGGTGATGGCGCTTTCGTCGACCGAGGCCACGCCGTCGATCACTTCGCCGTCGCCGGGGATCATCTCGCCGGCCTGTACCAGCACCACGTCGCCACGGCGCAGCGCCGTGGCGGGGCGCGCTTCGGTGGCACTGCCACGCTTGCCGTCCTTCAGCACGCGTGCGGTGACGGTGGTCTTCAGGCCGCGCAGCGCTTCCGCCTGCTGCTTGCTTCGGCCTTCGGCAAGTGCCTCGGCAAAGTTAGCGAACAGCACCGTGAACCACAGCCACACCGACACCGCCAGGATGAAGCCCGCGGATTCCCCACCGGGGGCTGCCGCCGGCGCGGCCATGGCCTTCAGGAAAAGGATCGTCGTCAGGATGCTGCCCACGTAGGCCACGAACATCACCGGGTTGCGCAGCTGGTCGCGCGGCGACAACTTCCCGAAGGCCGCGACCAGCGCGGGCTTCACCAGCTCCGGCGCGAACATGCTGCGCGCCGGCGGGCGATGATGGTGGGAGCCGTGTTGGCGGTCGGACACCGGCGCGCTCTTTGCCTGAATCGTGTTGGAGGAAGACGCTTCAGCCGTGTTGGCGCCGCGCTTGGCCACCGGGGCCATCGAATCTTGTTGCATGGTTTCTCCGCAATCCGCTAGAGCCATCCGGCACCTGCCTCGGTGAGGCAGGGCAGGGTCCGGACGTGTAGGAATGCTCGATATTTCGTCGTCAGTCGTCGCTTTACTTCGCCGCGGTTGCCGTCACCGCGCCCTGGAGTTGCTCGGCGACTGGTCCCAGCGCCAGCGCCGGGACATAGGTCAGCGCACCGACCAGCAGCACGGTGCCCACCAGCAGGACGACGAACAGCGGGCCGTGCGTCGGCATCGTGCCGCCGCTCACGGGCACGCGCTTCTTGGCTGCCAGCGAGCCCGCCAGCGCAAGCACCGGGATGATGATCCAGAACCGGCCGAACCACATGGCTGCCGCCAGCAGCGTGTTGTAGAACGGGGTGTTGGCGGACAAGCCCGCAAAGGCGCTGCCATTGTTGTTGGCCGCCGACGAGAGCGCGTACAGGATCTCGGAGAAGCCGTGCGTGCCGGGATTGAACACACCGGCGCGTCCGGCCTCGGTCATCACCGCCACCGACGTGCCGAGCAGCACCAGCAGTGGCGTGACCAGGATCGCCACGGCCGTCATCTTCATCTCGTAGACTTCGATCTTCTTGCCGAGGTACTCCGGCGTGCGCCCGATCATCAGTCCGGCGATGAACACCGCGAGCACGGCGTAGACCAGCATGCCGTACAGCCCCGAGCCGACGCCGCCGAACACGACCTCGCCCAGCTGCATCAGCAGCATCGGCACCAGGCCACCGATGGCGGTGAAGGAGTCATGCATGGCATTGACCGCGCCGCACGACGCCGCGGTCGTGATGGTGGCGAACAGTGCCGAAGCGGCGATGCCGAAGCGCGTTTCCTTGCCTTCCATATTGCCGCCGGCCTGCAGCAGCGACGCGGCGTGATCCACCGGCAATCCGGCCAGCGCCGGGTTGGCCATCTGCTCGGAGATCGCCGCCACGCAGGCCATCGCGACAAAGATGACCGTCATGGATGCCAGCACCGCCACACCCTGTCGCCTGTCTCCCACCATTTCGCCAAAGGTGAAGCACAGCGCCGCCGGGATCAGGAAGATCGCCAGCATCTCGAGAAGGTTGGCCAGCCCATTCGGGTTCTCGAACGGATGCGCCGAGTTGGCATTGAAGAAGCCGCCGCCGTTGGTGCCCAGCATCTTGATGGCCTCCTGCGAGGCAACCGGGCCCATCGCCAGCGTCTGCCTGTCGGTCTTCAGGTCTTCCGTCACCGGCTTGCCTTGTGCATCGAGCACCGGTTGCCCGGCCGCATCGAGCTTAGGCTGGCTGTACTCCACCGGCGTGACCAGGCTGGCTTCCTTGTAGGCATCGAAGTTCTGGATCACTCCCTGGCTGACCAGGGCAAGTGCAATCACGGTCGCGATCGGCGCCAGCACGTACAACGTGACCCGCGTCATGTCGACCCAGAAATTGCCGATGGTGGCGGCGCTCTGGCGCGCGAATCCGCGCATCAGCGCGAACACCACGGCGATGCCGGTCGCCGCGGACAGGAAGTTCTGCACGGTGAGCGCGAGCATCTGCGTCAGATAGCCCATGGTCGACTCGCCGCCATAGCCTTGCCAGTTGGTGTTGGCGACAAAGCTGATCGCCGTGTTGAAGGCCGAGTCCGGCGAAACCGCGCCAAGGCCCTGCGGATTGAGCGGCAGCATGCCCTGCAGGCGCTGCAGCGCATAGACTGCCACCACGCCAAGCAGGTTGAACGCCAGCACCGCGACGGCGTATTGCTTCCACCCCATCCCGGCATCGGCACGCACGCCGCCCAGGCGATACAGCAGCCGTTCCAGCGGTCGGCCCCACGCGGTCAGCGAATAGTTGCCATCTTCCACTGCACGCCGGATATAGCGTCCGAGGAAAGGGGCGCACGCCAGCAGGATGGCGAGATAGAGGACCAGCAGGCCCACGAATTGGGAGGACATCAGAATTTCTCCGGCCGGAACAACGCAATCAGGAGGTAAACAAAAATGGCAATGGCCAGCACGCCGCTCAACAGATCGGTCCAGCTCATCACAGCCTCCTGTCCGACGCGCTGTTCTTTGCCGGCATCTGGTCATGCGCGCCGCCGTGCCCGCTGCCTGCCGGAGATTTCGGCGCAAGCACGGCGCAAAGCCCCAGCAGGGCTGCGCTCAGCACGGCGAAGCCAATCAATACGATCAAATAGATCCCGTCCATAACAAAGCACCCTTGAATGGTTTCGGCTTGCAGATTAGCGACGGGGTCGTAAAAACAGGGTAGAAAGATGGCCGGTGCGTATAAAGAACGTATAAAGATTCGGGCGATCAGCATGCGCGCGGGAGCCAAGGTGCACTTTCTTGGCCGCTGGCGATCGTGATGCGTGGTGGTAAGGCTGCCGCTGTTGGCGGAGATGCTGCGCCGGCGCGACGCTTCTCTTTCGGATCTTTACGCGACGGCCCGGCGCGTTAATCGAGGGGCTTGACCCGCCGGAATGCACCAAGGAGTGCGAGGTCGTAGGCGATCTTGAGCACGCCGCAGGCAACCAGCGGCGTCCCGACCCAGCCCATCGCCAGCAGCGCGCCCGCCAGGGTCGGGCCGAATGCGGCAGCCAGGCTCCTGGGCACGGCAGTCAGGCTTGCCGCCGCCGGCCGCTCGGGCGGCGTCACCACGGCCATGACATAGGCGGTCCGGGTCGGCACATCCATCTGCGACAGCGCGCTGCGTACGAGCAGCAGCGCCAGCGTCGCCGGCAGGGAGGGGGAGAACGCGGCCGCGATCAGGCAGAGGCTGGATGGGATATGGGTGAACACCATCGTGTTCAGCAAGCCGAACCTGCGAGCCAGCGGTGCGGCCACGAGCTGGGAGCCGGCGCTAAGCAGCCCGGCCCAGAAGAAGAACTGCCCGGCGGCGCCAATGGAAAGGCCGAAGCGCTGCATCAACCATAGCGCCAGCAGGGAATTCACCACCAGGCCGCCGGCAAATGCGTCGACGCTGAAGAGCAGGGCAAGGCGGGTAACGATCCGGCGAGACGGTCCCAGCGGGACTCTCGCCGTTGCCAGGTGCGGTGGCGGCTCCGGCATGCGGGCATAGAGGAACCAGAGTGCGGCACCGGTCAGGGCATAGACCATGAACATGGCGCGCAGCGCGCTGAGGACAGGAACCCCAAGTTGCGCCGCGAGCCAGTCCGGCAGCGCCGCCGCCAGCGCACCAATGGCGGCGCAGAGGGCCCCGGTCAGGCTGTAGCGGGCGAACAGGGCAGTGCGGGCATCGGCGCAGGCTGAATCGGCAAGACCGGCATGCTCAAGCGGCAGGAAGACGCTGACGTCGCCGGAACTGGGGTTGAGCGTGCCGACGAATGCGACCAGCAATAGCGGCCAGAGGGAGGACAGTCCGGCGAAGCCTATGCCGGTGGCGGCCATCAACGCGGCCGCCGACATCAGCAGCCTGCGCTGCGGATAGCGGTGGCCGATGATGCCCACCAGGACCGTCGCCAGCGCCGAGCCGATCAGGGTTGCGCTGCTGACCAGCCCCACTGCCAGCTGCGCGAAGCCCAGAGCCAGCAGGTACGCCGGCAACAGCACGGCGATAAAGCCGTCACAGAAGCCGCGCAGCGCGCGGCCAACGAGAAGCGGCAAGGCGCCGGGATGAATGCCTGCGGGCAGGACCAGGCGCGCTAGCCAGCCTCTGCTGACAATCATGGCCGGGTCTTCAGGTGTGCGCATCGCAA
This sequence comes from Cupriavidus sp. FW305-26, assembly GCF_058787975.1. Taxonomy (NCBI): domain Bacteria; kingdom Pseudomonadati; phylum Pseudomonadota; class Betaproteobacteria; order Burkholderiales; family Burkholderiaceae; genus Cupriavidus; species Cupriavidus sp. FW305-26. The sequence continues at coordinate 56,505 of NZ_JBYTAH010000041.1, read as the reverse complement.
TGGCATCCGTGTTCCGGTGGTCTCATGCCGTCAGTGAAAGCCCGTGGCGATCCCGCCGTACAAGAACACAGTATGCGCCGGACTCGAAGGCACCGGCTTGGGCGACACGGCAAAGGCTGGCATGGCGCCATGTTAGAGGGCCCCGCAGATGGTGGCATCGGCCGCATCTGCGCCGCGCGCCGCCTTGGTATGGCGTTCCAATCAGTCCTTGAGCGCGAGCGCAGCTTCCGGCGCGCGGAGGAAGCTGATCGCCAGGCGATTGAACGCATTCATCAGGCTGATGGCGGGGGCAGGGGGGATCACTCCGAGCGGATTCATCGATGCCCTTGACAAAAATACCAATTGGTATATTCTGGCTTCCATGAATAAAGCTCAGCGAACCCGCCAGTTCATCGTCGAGAAGACAGCCCCGATCTTCAACGTCAAAGGCTATGCCGGTACGTCCCTGGCCGATATGACGGAGGCCACCGGGCTGACGAAGGGCAGCGTCTACGGCAACTTTGCCAACAAGGAGGAAGTGGCCCTGGCTGCTTTCGATCACAACTGGAAGCAGGCGCAGGCGGCAGTCCGGGCCGTAATGGCCACGAGAGAAACCAGCAAGGAGCAGCTGCTCGCATTGACAGGCGTGTATGAAAGCCTGCCTGAGGAATTCCCCGTGGGGGGATGCCCGCTGCTCAACACAGCGATTGAAGCCGACGACACGCACCCGGCCCTGCGCGAGAAAGCCATGGAGGCTTTCCGGGGCTGGAAGACGCATCTTGTCAAAGTCATCAAGGCAGGGATTGCTTCGCAGGAGTTCCGCAAAGACGTCGATGCCGAGCAGACTGCCGTCACGCTGATTGCATTGATCGAGGGCGCCATCATGATCTCTCGCCTCACAGGCAACGCTGGCTACAGCAAGGCCGTGATGTCGGCGGTAGAAAAAACCATCGTCGATCTGAAGTGATTTTTTTCGACCAAAAATATACCAATTGGTATTTTATCTGCCAAAGGAAGCAACCATGAGCGTGCAGCTGAAACGGAAAGTCGCATTCGCCCTGTCGATGGGAGTCGTGACGACAGGGATCATTTCCTTTGTCCTCCTTACTCTCAATCTCGGATTCTCGGAAGGATTTGCCCTGACGTGGCTGCGTTCCTGGGGCATCGGATATGTGATCGTCATTCCCGCCATCCTCCTGGTCGGTCCGCGTTTGCAAACGCAGGTCGATCGCCTGATTCACTGAGCCGGCAGGCCCGCATCGAGGACCACTGACATGTCCAGGTCATTCCTGCCGCGGCTGCTTGCCTCCGTTCTCGTCCTCGGCGCTTTGATTGCGTCGGGATGCGCCCACCACGCCAACAAGCCGGTACAGAAAGCCGAGATCGGATTCATCAAACTCGACTCGGACATCTCGCTCAGGACGATGGTGGTGCACAACCCCAGTCCGAGAGGGACCGTTCTCTTCCTGCATGGATTCCCGGAGACCCTGTACGCCTGGAAGGACATTGCCCTGGCTCTCGGCGATGACTACGAAGTACACGCCATCGATTGGCCTGGCTACGGCCTCTCATCACGACCAACGGCCGACAAGTTCTCCTATGCGCCCAGAGACTATGCCCGGGTTCTGAAGGAGTACATCCGCAAGGCGGGCATCGACACGTCAAAGCTCACGATCTACGCAACGGATATCGGAGCCTTGCCTGCCCTACTCCTGGCTCTCGAGGAGCCGGACATTGCCAGGACGATCATCGTGGGCGACTTCGCCCCGTTCAACAGACCTCGTTACATGTACGAAAGCCTGCAGAGCCTGAAGTCGCAACCTTCGGCCGAGCTGGCTCGTGTTCAGTTGAACAAGAATCGCGAGGATGTTCTCCAGAATGCCTACAGGCGCGGCTTGGCCAGGGAAGCGCAGTTCGACATATCCGGCGAACTCAAGGACGACATGTCACGCGGATGGAGCCATGGGGAGATGACGTCAGCGGACGCCTTCTATCACTACTACTTGCACTTCACGCGGGACCAGGAGTATTTCGAGGCGAACCTGGGCCGGCTCAAGACGCCCGTGAAGGTAGTCTGGGGTGAGAAAGACATCTACATCAATAAGGACATGGGCATCGAGTTCGCCGAGAAGGCCCATGCAGCGTTCACCCTGCTTCACGGGGTTGGGCACTACCCGCACCTGCAGGACCCCCAGCAAACCGTGGCAGAGATTCGCGCTTCATTCCGGTAAGCCCGCATTGCGAGCGGGGCCCGGGCAGCCGACCTCGTCTGAGGACGACGGGATCCCGCACGACACATGAGCGCCCCTCTGCCACGGACCTTCCCAATATTCCCATCCGTCGTCAAGCACGACAAGGAAACCTGCCCATGAAAATGACCCGAATCTTCGCCGTGGCCCTGCTTATCGCCGGCAATGGTTTGCTTCTGCCAACGGCTCAAGCGCAAACGCAGGGAGTCCACCGCACCGATCTGGTCCGGCGCGAACTCAGCGTGCCCGGTCGTGAGGGCGTACAGGTACGCGTCGACTTTGATCCCGGCGCATTCGCACCGAAACATTCGCACCCCGGGGAAGAAATCGCCTATGTCCTGCAAGGGACGCTGGAATACCAGCTCGACGACAAGCCGCCTGTCACGCTGAAGGCCGGTGACGCGCTGTTCATTCCGGCCGGGAGTGCCCATTCGGCGCGGAATGTCGGCAGCGGCAAGGCGTCTGAACTGGCAACTTACATCGTCAGGAAGGGTGTGCCTCTGGCGGTGCCCGCCAGGCAACCTGGATCGGCCACCGCAGAATAAGGGAGGCTTGCAATGAACACGGAATGGTCCAACCAGGCTCCCGACCCGTCGCGCCGAACTTTACTATTGGGCGGCGTGGCGACGGTAGCGCTCTCCATGCTTTACCCGCCCCTGACTACCGCTGCGCAGGAAAAATCCGGGCTTCCCGTGGCATCAGATGCGATCCGCCCATTCCGTGCGCACGTCCCGCAAGCGGCCTTGGTCGATCTGCGCCGCCGCCTTGTCGCTACGCGCTGGCCCGATCCGGAAACAGTCGGCGATCGGTCCCAGGGCGTACAGCTTGAAAGATTTCAGCCGCTCATGCGCTACTGGGCAACGGGCTATGACTGGCGCAAGGCCGAGGCAAAACTAAATGCCTGGCCGCAGTTTGTGACGAACATCGACGGCCTGGACATTCATTTCATCCATGTCCGCTCGCGCCATGCAAACGCGATGCCGCTCATCATGACCCACGGCTGGCCAGGGTCGGTCTTCGAGTTGCTTAATGTCATTGGCCCGCTGACGGACCCCACCGCGCACGGCGGCACTGCGAACGACGCGTTTCATCTGGTGATTCCGTCGATTCCCGGCTTCGGCTTTTCACAGAAGCCCGCAGACACTGGCTGGAATCCGGATCGCATCGCACGCACCTGGGACGTGCTGATGAAGCGGCTCGGATATGCGCGCTACGTTTCGCAGGGAGGCGACTGGGGCGCCATCATCTCCGACGCACTTGGCCGTCTGGCGCCTGAAGGACTGCTTGGCATCCACGTCAACCGCATCGAGCGCGCCACGACGTTGCCACCGGCAATAGCCATGGCGCTGAAAAGCGGGGAGCCTGCGCCGGCAAACCTGACCACCGAAGAAAAGCAGGTGTTCGATGAGGCGAGGGATTTCCTCAACAAGGGATTCGGTTACGCGGCCATCATGCAAACGCGGCCGCAGACCATCGGCTTTGGCCTGGCCGATTCGCCAGTGGGGCTGGCAGCGTGGATCTATGACAAGCAGGCCGACTGGGTATTCACGCGTGGCGATCCTGAGCGGTCACTGGACCGTGACGCGATCCTTGACAACATCTCGCTCTACTGGCTCACAAATACAGGCGGGTCGAGCGGACGGACCTACTGGGAAACCAGTGCCGCCCCGGCAAGGAATTCCCCCATCACCGTTCCAGTGGCAGTGACCGTCTTCCCTGGCGAGGTCTACCGGCCACCGAGGCAGTGGTTGGCACGAGCCTATCCAAACCTGATCTACTACAACCGCGTTGCCAAAGGCGGTCACTTCGCGGCTTGGGAAGAACCGGAGCTGTTCAGCGCGGAGCTACGATCTGCGTTCCGATCGTTGCGCTGAGCGGAAGACGCTGTGCAGGAACGGTGTCGGCCCACGGTGGACGTTGCGCATCTCGCGTCACGCTGCTTGCCGTTTGGCCGGCACAACCGTTCCTATGTACACCGCCGGCACATCGAGCGGTGTACCGGACGGACTCAGCGGGTACCTCGTTCACCGATGCCGAAATGGAGCGTCACGAGCGTTCTCTGCTCTCATGTCGGCAGACAAGGTGTCAATCAAGGGACAAGAAGCCTCATTGCCATTGGCGTGGCATTGCCCAATGAGATTCTTCAGTTCCGCTCGCATTCGTCGCAGATCCTTCATTCTTTCCTCAACAAGACTGAGCTTTTGCTCGGCCAGTGCGCGGGCTGTGCTGCACGTGCTGCCATCGTTCTGTCGCAGCAGTACCCGGATTTCATCCAGGGTGAACCCGAGCGACTGGGCCTGGCGAATGAAATGAAGCCGCTGCAAGCTCTGCTGCGAATACTGTCGAATGGCGCCATAGGCACGCTCCGGCACCGGCAGCAGGCCGCACCGATGGTAGTAGCGTACCGTCTCCACGCCAACACCAGCCGCCTTGGCCAGCTTCCCGATTGTTAGTGTGTGCTCCATCGCTTGACTCCGTACCTTGGTACGGACCTACGCTACGCCTAAACCGCACATACGGGAAGGGAGGATTGCGTTTCGATGGGTAACGACAGGGATCGGAGCGCCAGGCACGGTGACCGTCTGCTGCCCATCGGCCGTGAGGCAAAGAGAAATGATGAGCGCCGTCAAGCTGCAGTCAATCATCACCTGCCCCAAGTGCGCGCATGCAAAAGAAGAAACCATGCCCTTCGATGCCTGCCAGTGGTGCTATGAGTGCGAGTGCTGCCACGCGATGCTAAGGCCCAAGGCCGGTGATTGCTGCGTCTTCTGCTCATACGGCAGCGAAAGGTGCCCGCCCATGCAGCAGCATTCCTGCTCGTGTGTTCGCCGACGCAGGTACAGCGATGCACGACGTACCCTCGATTCGGTTCCCCCCGGATGATCCCGCCTCTTACCCAGCTCCGCTTGCCAGCGGAACATGTTTTTGCTCGACATTACGCGACGCCCGTTATACGTCGCGGGGAATTCAGAGAGGGGTCATTATGCAATCGCGGATCATTCGCGTTCTGCCCGCAGAAGATGGTTGGGCATTGGAGTTCGGCGGCCTCAATATAAAGGCCCAGAAATTTCCGACCATGGAGGCGGCAATCGCTGCGGGTTGGGGGGTGGCCAGACGAGAGAACGCCGAATTGCACATACATCGTCACGACGGGGACGTGCAATTGCGCAACGCGTGCGGCGACGAGCAACAGGAGGCGCGGCGGTGACGCCGTACTAGCTGTGAAGCGGCGAAAAAGGGCAAGGAGAACGCCTGGGAAAGGGTGGTGAGCTCAAGTGATGTTTTGGGCGCACATTTGCCAGGCAGTGCCTGCCAAATTCCTTGAGGGGAGATACTGTCCGGCAGATCCGCTCGAACGGCCACGCTTGATGCGGCTTCCACGAGGACTGTCTGGCGGTGCCGAAGCACCGCCAGACCAGAGGCATTGCTATCCCGCAAGCGGCCCGGCCGCCATCAAGGCATCCAGCTTTGCCTTCACCATTTCAAGCAGGCAGAGCGCGCTGAAGCACGCTTCCGAGCGCACGCTTTGCTGCTCCAGCAGTACGAGTACGCCATCAATGCCGGCACGCACTTCATGCAGGCACGCGTTGGTTTCGATTGCATCGACCATTACTGACTCCTTTGCAGGTTAAGGCGCGCCACTCATTTGAAGGTGAAGGTGGCGGGCCAGACAGCGAGGGTGGAAACCAGTCTCCGGGAAAACCAGCCAGCCTTGCGGCTGCCTCGCCTGGCCCGCCATGGAACGATGCGTTCATGCGAGCACGCAGGAGTGCCGTATGGGATGCGACTCTCCTGCCCGGAGACACCTCGGGTTTCCACGCCCGGTCACCGGCGATCCGATGACGCAACCAGTATTTCCTGCCAGAGTCATGCAGGCGATAAGAGATGTCGCATTCGGAAGAGGCGGGCGAAGCTTGCGGCAACTCAGGCGAGTCGGAAATCGTTGAGTCTTGGAATGCGAGGTGGTCGCGGCATGGAACTAAGCCAAATTATGCGTTCCCGATCCCGCCAGCGAAGATCTTTGGCAGGGATCCGTCCACACTATGCTCCCCCACCTGAGCCACAAAATCCTCCCCCTCCGGCAACCCCAACGAAAACTTCACCGGAAAATTCACAGCAATCCCGCCTTCCGCGGGTACGGACCGCACCACCTCCCGCGCCTGCACATGCGGATCCTCAAACAGCGCCGTCGCCCCCAGCAATGGCGAGAACGGAATATCCAGCGGCCCGAAGAACGCCTCCCACTCGGCCAGGTCGCGCGTGCGGAACACCGCCGCCATCAGGTCATTGACCTCCACCTTGTGCCCGTACCGTCCGGCACGCGTGGCAAAACGCGGATCGCGCAGGGCCGGGAACTCATCACCCAGCGCCTCGCACAGGTTGACCCAGAACTTGTTCTCGAGGATGCCCATCGCCAGATGCAGGCCATCGCGCGTCTCGAAGAGATCGTTCTCCGGCATCACGGTAGGGGATGCCTGCGGCGATGCCTCATGCCCGCGGGCGGCCCAGGCGCCATGGGCGGTCCACGACAGGATCGCGTCATGGATCGAGACATCCAGATGTTGCCCCTGCCCGTTCTGGTGCGCACTCATGATCGCCACTGCAAGCGACAGCGCCGCGTAGCCGGATGCGGCGTAATCCGACACCCGCACGCGCGGGCGCGAGACCTTGTCGTGCACCTGCACCGGCGTCGCCCAATAGCCGGCCAGCGCCAGGTAGTTCAGGTCATGTCCGGCGTGGCTGGCATAGGGGCCAGTCTGGCCGAAGCCCGAGACCGAACACAGCACGATGGCCGGATTGACCGCCGCCAGTGCTTCATAGCCCAGCCCGAGTCGCGCCATCACGCCGGGGCGGAAGCCTTCCACCACGGCATCGGCATTGCGGACCAGGTCAAGGAAGGCTTCGCGGCCAGCATCGGTCTTCAAGTCCAGCGCTACCGAGCGTTTGCCGCGATTGAACTGTGCAAACACCGTCGGACCAAGCTGCCGCGCAGTGTCGCCGGTGCCGGGCTGCTCTACCTTGATGACATCGGCACCCAGTTGCCGCAGCAGGCTGCATGCGTGCGGACCGGGCAGCAACTGGCTGACGTCGATGATGGTGACGTCCTTGAGGCAGGACCATTCTGGCTTCATACAGCGCCCTGGGGGGAGAACGAAAGAAGGGGTGCCGCACGCGCGGAAGGTGGCGTGCGGCGCGGGGCGGACAGGACGCTCAGCCCAGGTCGCCGACCATGCCGATCGACTTCATCAGGTCGCCGTAGCGCGCGTTGTCGCTGGCGACAATGGTGCCGAACTGCGCGGGCGAGGCGCTGCGGCGCAGTTCGCCGGCATTGGCCTTGAGCTGGGCATCAAACACGCCGGCCGTCTGCAGGGCGCCGACGGCGGCATGCAGCTTCTGGGTCAGTTCGGCCGGGAAGTTGGCCGGTGCGAACAGGCCGCTCCAGTTGTCGATGACAAAGCCCGGGGGCAGGGCTTCGGCCATGGTTGGCACGTCCGGGAAGAACGGCGAACGGGTGGCCGCAGTGACGGCAAGCACCCTGACCTGGTTATTGCGCACGTATTGCGTTGCGGTGCCGAGCACCGGCATGCCGAACTGGGTTTGTCCGGTCAGCATGGCGGTGATGATTTCCGGCGCACCCTTGTAAGGGATATGCACGGCGTCACAGCCGGTCTGGTGCAGCATGGTTTCCACCGCAAGATGGGCGATGCTGCCCTTGCCGCCGGAGCCGTAGTTGAACTTGCCCGGCGCTTTCTTCATGGCGGCGATCAGTTCGGCAGCGGTCTTGTAGGGCGACGAGACCGGCACCACCAGCGCGGACGGTCCGCCGGACAGGGCCGTGATCGGCGTGAAGTCGTGGATCGGATCGTATGGCATCTTGCGGTACATGTGCACGTTGATCACGTGCGCATTGGCCAGGATGCCCAGCGTATAGCCATCGGGCGCGGCCCGGCGCAGCGCGCTGGCGCCGATGATGCCGCCGGCGCCGGGCATGTTCTCGACCACCAGCGGCTGGCCGAGCTTCTTGCCCAGCTCCGCCGACAGCGTGCGGGCCACGTTGTCGGGCGTGCTGCCGGCGATAAACGGAACGATCAGCCGGATCGGGCGGCTGGGGTAGCTGGATGAAGCGCTGGCGGCGCGGGCCGGCAGCAGCAGGCTGCCCAGCGCGGCGGCGCCGGCGGTGGCAAGCCAGTTTCGGCGGTTCATGCTTGGTCTCCGTGGTCTTGTCTTATGGTGTTCATGCCGGCGGCGACCGTGCCGCCGGCACGGTCAGGCCTTCTGCTGCTGCAGCGGTTCAAGGATAGCGCGCGCAATGGTGTTGCGCTGGATCTCGCTGGTGCCGGTGAAGATGCGGAACATGCGCAGCTTGCGGAAGGTCTGCTCCACCGGATGGCCGCGCGTGACGCCGACGTTGCCGTGGATCTGCACGGCCTTGTCCGCCACCTCGAAGCAGCGCTCCGAGACAAAGAGCTTGCACGCCGCAGCCTTCATGCGCAGGTCGGCGCCGGCATCGGCCAGCGCGGCGGTATGCGTGATCATGCTCTCGCAGGCCCACAGCGCGGCGGCCATGTCGGCCAGCATGTGCTGGATCGCCTGGAAGCGCGCGATCGGCCCGCCGAACTGGCGGCGCTGGCCGGCATATGCCACCGACGACTCATATGCCCTGGTGGCCAGCCCCAGCATGCTGGGGCAGTGCAGCAGGCGGTTCACGTTGATGCGCGACATGCCCAGCTTGAAGCCGTTGCCTTCGCCGCCAAAGATATTGGCGCGCGGCACGCGCACGTTCTCGAAGCGGATGTCGCCGTCGATATGCTGGCCCGACATCGGCACGTACTCGTTGCTTACCGTCACGCCCGGCAGGTCCAGGTCGACCAGCACCGCGGTGATGGCCGGCGGCGTGGTGGTGGCGTCGGTCACGCACATGACGATGGCAAAGTCGGCGAACGGCGCGCCGCTGATGTAGTGCTTGCCGCCGTTGATGACCAGCTCGTCGCCATCGGCCACGGCCGAGGTCCTGATGCTTTGTGCGTCGGAGCCGGAATGCGTTTCCGTCAGTGCGAAGCAGGTCGACTTCTCGCCGCGGATCACGGGCTCGAAGTAGCGCTTGAGCTGGTCCGGCGTGGCGTACTTGAGCATGTTGCCCACGCGCGGCGGGCCGCCCAGGTCGCCCAGCACGTGCGCGGCCAGGGTGGAGCCGCTGGCGGCCAGGTCGGCCTTGAGCGCGCATTGCTCCTGGATGTTCAGGCCCTTGCCGCCGAGCGATGTCGGCAGGCACGCGGCGTAGAAGCCCAGCTCGCTGGAGCGGCGCCAGACCTTGCGCAGGGTCTCGCGCGGCCACGGGTCTTCAGAGCCCAGGCCGAGTTCCTGTTCCAGCGGGCGCAGTTCTTCGTCGATAAAGCGGCGGATGCCGGCGCGGGTTTCCAGCAGTACGGGATTGGTCAGGTGATCGAACATGGCGGGCTCCTTCAATTCACACGGCGCCCGACGCCTTGCCAGTAGCGTTCGCGCACGATCTTGCGGGCCAGCTTGCCGCTGGCGTTCTTGGGCAGCTCGGCGACGAAGTCCACCGAGCGCGGCGACTTGTAGTCGGCAATGCGCTCGCGGCAATGCGCGATCAGCTGCTGCGCGGTGGCCTCGCGCCCGGGGCGCAGCGTGACCACGGCCTTGACGCTTTCGCCCCAGGTGTCGTCCGGCACGCTGATGACGCAGGCTTCCAGTACGTCGGGGTGCTGGTACAGCGTGGCTTCCACTTCGGTCGGATAGACGTTGAAGCCGCCGGAGATGATCATGTCCTTCTTGCGGTCGACCAGGTACAGGTAGCCGGCCTCGTCCACGCGCGCCATGTCGCCGGTGTGCAGCCAGCCATCGATGATGGTCTCGCGCGTCAGCGCGGGCTCGTTGAAGTAGCCGTGGAACACGTCTTCGCCGCGGATCACCAGCTCGCCGATCTCGCCCACGGCGACCTCCTTGCCTTGCTCGTCGACCACGCGCACTTCGGTCTCGCCCAGGGCGCGGCCGCAGGAGGCCAGGCGCTCAGGGTGGTTGGCAATGGCGTCGGCATGGTCGGTGGTGGACAGACGTGTGACGCCCGAGGTCGATTCGCTGGCGCCATAGCCCTGCGACAGGATCGGGCCGATGCGCTCCCAGGCCTCGCGGATGCGTGCCGGCGCCATTGGCGCGGCACCGTAGGCCAGGGTCTTCAGGCTGGACAGATCGGCCTGGGCCAGCGTGGGCTCGGCCAGCAGCATGTTGATCATGGCCGGGACCATGAACACGTGGGTGATGCGTAGCCGCGCCACCTCGGCCAGGAAGTGCGCGGGCTCGAATTTCTCGAACAGCACCAGCGTGGCGCCCTGGTACAGGTAGGGCTGCATCAGCATGCCGGAGGCGTGCGTGACCGGCCCGATCAGCGCCAGCTGGTCGCCGGGGCGGGCCGGGCGGTCCATGCCGGACACCATCTTGCGCAGCGCCGCCATGCGGTTGCCGTAGCTCTGCATGGCAGCCTTGATCTTGCCGGTGGAGCCGGACGAGAAGTGCAGCACGGCCAGGTCGTCGGGGGCGGGGGTGATGTCAGGCGGCGTGGTGCCGGCATTGGCCAGCAGCGCTTCATACTCGACATAGCCCGCCGGCGCATCGCCGATGGCAATAAAGGTCTCGATGCTGCCGAAGCCGGCCGTGGTGCGCGCATAGCCGGTGTAGCCGGGGCCGGCGATCAGCACGCGCGGGGTGCAGTTCCCGACCACGTCGCTGGCCTCGGCCGCGGTGAAGCGCGGGTTGAGCGCCGCCTTGACCAGGCCCGCCTTGTACAGCGCGCATTCCAGTTCGACCAGCTCGGGCCGGTTGCGCGACTGCACCGCGACGCGGTCGCCGGGCTGCAGGCCCAGTGCCAGCAGCGCATTGGCCAGGCGCGTTGAGCGTTGGTCCAGCTGGCGATAGGTCACCACCCGGTCCTGGTAGAGGATGGCGGGCTGGTCGCCCCAGTAGCGCGCGGCGCGGCGCAGGAAATACGCGAAACCCATGCTGTCTCCGTTGATGCCTGTTGATCCCGGTGAGCGCTTTTACGTGTGCTCGTGCGCCGTAGTCTGTAAGATGGCTGGCATCACCACAATGAAGCATTGGCTATAAAGCCATAACCATCGGGAATGTGAGGCAATGGAGACGCGGGATATCGAATACATCCTCGCCGTGGCGGCGCACGGCGGCATCGGCCGTGCCGCCGACACGCTGGGAATCAGCCAGCCGGCGCTGACCAAGGCGGTGCAGCGGGTGGAGACCCAGGCCGGGCTGCCGCTGTTCGAGCGCACCGCCAACGGCATGACCGCCACCTACGCCGGCACGCGCTTCCTGGAGCGGGCGCGGCGCATCCAGCTGGAATACGAGGACGGCATCAAGGAGATGCTGGGCATCCGCACCGGCGAGCAGGGCATCCTGCGCGTGGGCTATTCGCCGTCGATCCCGGGCAACGTGATCCTGGGCGCTTGCCGGCAACTGGTGCGCGAGCGGCCCGTGGCACGGCTGCGGCTGCGCCGCAGGCTGGCGCGCGACCTGCTGGACCTGCTGGCGGCGGGGGAACTGGATGTGGCGGTAGCACCGGCGCCGTTGGCAGCCTCATCGACCGGCCTGACGGTGCAGCCGCTCTTTGACGACCGGCTGGTGGTGGTGGCGGACGAGGGCCATGCCTTGCTGCAGCGGCGCAAGCTGCGGTTGGCGGACCTGGCGAACCAGGAATGGCTGCTGCCCGAAGGGCATATCACGCTGCGCCAGCAGGTGGACGCGGCGTTCCGCCAGCGCGGCCTGCCGGAGCCGCAGCCGCGCATCGAGATCGACTTTGGCAGCAGTTCGCTGTTTGCGCTGATGCAGGGCACGCAGATGCTGAGCATCGCCAATGAAGGCGGCGATGCCATGCAGCACGGCCTGCGCGTGCTGCCGCTGGGCGTGGAGGAGCTGGACCTGCGCCGGAACATCGGCGTGATCTCGCGCGAGGGCGCCTACCTGTCGCCGCTGGCGCAGCGCCTGACGGTGCTGCTGAGCGAGCACAGCCGCTGAGGCAGCGGCAGGGCCACGCGGTTATTGCAGCGGGATCTTGGCCACCTCCGCCAGCCGCTTCCAGCGCTGGATCTCGTCCTTCTGGTACTGCAGCATTTCGGCAGGCGATGACAGGATCAGCTTGGTCGACTGGCGCGTGTAGTACTCGCGCACATCCGGGGCCCTGCCGGCCTGCGCAAACAGGTCCTGCAGCCGTTTCACCACTGCCGGCGGCGTCTTTGCCGAGACCGCCGCGGCTACCCAGTTGTAGGCCAGGAAGTCCGGCAGGCCGGCTTCGGCGATGGAGGGCACGTCCGGCAGCAGCGGCGAGCGCTGCGGTGCGGTGTAGGCCAGCGCGCGGACCTTGCCGCCGCGGACCAGTTCGATGGCGCCGGTGGCATCCACCACGGCGAAGTCGACATTGGCCGCCATCACGCCGTTGATGGCATCGCCAGCGCCCTTGTACGGCACGGCGGTGGTCTTGATGCGGGCCAGTTCGTTGAGCCACTCGGAGTAGAGCGTGTAGGAGATCGAGCCCGAGCCGTAATTGAGCGCGCCGGGGCGCTTGCGGGCATCTTCCAGCAGTTCCGTCAGCGTGCGGTAGGGCGAGCTTGCCGGCACGATGATCACGCATGGCCCGCGCGACAGCAGCGTGATCGGCGCAAAGTCGGTCAGCGGGTCATACGGCAGCTTGCGGAAGGTGGCGGCGTTGGTCGACAGCGTGGAATTGCTGCCGATAAAGACGGTGTAGCCGTCTGGCGGCGCGTTCAGCGCGGTCTGCACGCCAATGAAGCCGTTGCCGCCGGGCTTGTTCTCCACCACCACGCCCTGGCCGGTCAGCTCGCCGATCTTCTTGGCGAACATGCGCGCGGTGGTGTCGGTGCCGCTGCCGGAAGGGAAGGGCACGACAAAGCGGATCGGGCGGGACGGGAAGGCGTCGGCGGACTCGGCGGCGGGCGCCGCCAGCGGCGTGGCGGTGCCGATGGCCGCCAGTGCGGCGGCAGCCAGTCCAAGGAAGCGGCGGCGGGAACGGAAAACCTGTTGCATGGTGTCTCCTGAGCGTGGAATGCCCGGCGTGTTCCCGCCGGTGCAAGGGGATAAGCGGGGGCCTAACGGCGCAAGCCGAGCAGGTCGCGTGCGATGACCCAGCGGTGCACCTCGCTGGGCCCTTCGTAGATGCGCATCAGACGGGTCTCGTTGGCCATCTGCTGCAGCGGCAGTTCCTTGGTCATGCCCATCGCGCCGAAGGTCTGCATGGCGTGGTCGATCACGTCCCACGCCATCTCGGTGGCGAATACCTTGATCATCGATACCTGCGTGCGGGCCTCGTCGCCGGCGTCGATGCGGCTGGCGGCTTCGTAGGTCATCAGGCGGCACGCGTGGATGCGCGTGGCGGCGTCGGCCACCCACCACTGGATCGCCTGGCGCTGCGCCAGCGGCGCGCCGAAGGTCTGGCGCTGCGGCGCGTACTCGCAGATCATGTCCAGCGCCCGCTGCGCCCGGCCGATGCACCACGCGGCCATCTGCACGCGGCGCGTGGACAGCCGCGCCTGCATCGGCGCAAAGCCCTGGCCCTCGGTGCCCAGCAGCTGCGAGGCGGGGATGCGGCAGTCTTCCAGCACCACCTCGTAAGTCGATGCGCCGCCGATCATCGGGATGCGGCGCTCCACCCGGAAGCCCGGCGTGCCGCGCTCGACGATAAAGGCCGAGATGCCGCCGCGCGCGCCCTTGGCCTTGTCGGTCACGGCCATGACGATGGTCCAGTCGGCGCGCGCCGCGCGGCTGATCCAGATCTTGCGCCCATTGAGCACCCAGTGCTCGCCGTCGCGTTCGGCGCGCGTGGTCATCATGGCGGGGTCGCCGCCGGCGCCCGGTTCGGAAATGGCGATGGCCGACACGGTCTCGCCGCGCGCGTAAGGGGCCAGGTAGCGCTCACGCTGGGCCTCGCTGGCGCTCAGCATCAGCATGCGCAGGTTGGGCGAGTCCGGCGGCAATTCGTAGGGCGTGATGGTCTTGCCCAGTTCTTCGTTGACACCCACCATGGCCACAGTGGGCAGGTCGGCGCCGCCCATCTCCGTGGGCGCATCCAGGCCCCACAGGCCCAGTTCGCGCGACATCGCGTCAAGCCGCGCATGCTCTTCCGGCAGCAGCGTCATCTGCCCGCCGGCGGCTTCGCGCGCCAGCACCGCGGGTTCCAGCGGGATCAGCTGCTCGCGCACAAAGCGCGCGACCAGGTCCTTGAGCATCCGGTGTTCGTCGTCCAGTTCAAAGTTCATGCCCTGTCTCCTGCTGATTCGTTATGGTTGGCTGACGCCTTGCGCGAGGCCCAGCTCCTGCAGGACTTCGGCGGTGTGTTCGCCCAGTCCCGGCGCATGGCGGCGCAGCGACAGCGGCGTGGCCGAGAAGCGCGCGGCGGGGCGCACTTCGCGCAGCGGGCCTTCGGTGGGGTGCTGCGTTTCCTGGAACAGGCCGACGGCGCGCAGGTGCGGGTGGTCGACCAGCGCGTCCAGGCCGTAGATCGGCGTGGCGGGGATGTCGAGCGACTCGAACAGCGCCATCCATTCATCGGTGGTGCGCGCCGGCGTCAACTCGGCCAGGTGACCGTACAGCGCGCGGATATTGGCGTTGCGCTGCGCGCGGTCGGCCACCTCGTAGCGCTCGGCCAGGTCGTCGCGGCCCACGGCGCGGAAGAAGGCTTGCCAGTGGCGCTCGGTGTAGGGCAGGGCGCAGATCCAGCCGTCGCGGGTCGGCGCGGGTCGGCGCCCGCCCTGCAGCAGGCGGGCGTAGCCGGCGCCTGTGGGTGCGGGCTCGAAGGTCAGGCCGCCCAGGTGCTCGGCCATCACGAACGCGGTCATGGTCTCCAGCATCGGCACCTCCACCGACTGGCCGACGCCGTGGCGCTCGCGGTACAGCAGGGCTGCCAGCACGGCGTTGGCCAGGGCCAGCCCGGTAGTCTTGTCGGCGATCAGGCTGGGCACGTACTCCGGGCGATCGCCGGTGGTGGAACCCAGCGCGACCAGCCCGCAGCCGGCCTGGATGATGTCGTCGAAGGCCGGCTTGTCGCGGTGCGGACCGTCCTGGCCGAAGCCGGTGGCCACGCAGTAGACGATGCGCGGATTGATGCGCGCCACTTCGGCATAGCCGAAGCCCAGCCGCTCGATCGCGGCTACGCGCATGTTGTGCACCAGCACGTCGGCGCTGGCGATCAGCCCGCGCAGCGCCTCGGCGCCCTCGGGGGTCTTCAGGTCGAGCACGACCGAGCGCTTGTTGCGGTTCAGCGCCAGGTAGATCGAGCTCATGCCGGCGTGCTGCGAGACGCCGTTGGCGCGCATCAGGTCGCCCTCGGGCCCTTCGATCTTGATCACGTCGGCGCCAAAGTCGGCCAGCACCTGCGTGGCCAGCGGCCCGAGCACGACCGCGGTGAGGTCGAGCACGCGGATGCCGTCCAGCGGGCCGGCCGGCGTGGCGCGGGTGTCTTGTTCGCTCATCGGGGCCACTCCTTCAACGGCGCTTGAAAACAGGGGCGCGGCGCGCGGCCATGGCGGCGACGCCCTCGCGGAAGTCTTCGCTGCGGAACTGTCCGTGCTGGATTGCCAGTTCGCGCTGGTTGATCTCGGCGATGCGGTCGGCCAGCCCTTCGCGCAGCGTGGCGCGCGTGGATTCCACGGCCAGCGGGGCAGAGGCGGCGATCTCTTGCGCCAGGGCCATGGCGCGGGCATTGACCTGCGCCTTTTCCACCAGTTCATCGGCCAGGCCGATCTCGGCCGCGTCGGTGCCGGTGATGCGCCGGCCGGTATAGAACAGCAGCGCGGCCTGCTGCTCGCCCACCAGCCGCGGCAGCGTCAGGCTCATGCCGAAACCGGGGTGAAAGCCCAGCCGGTTGAAGTTGGCGCTGAAGCGTGCCTCGGCGCAGGTCACGCGGAAGTCCGCCACCAGCGCCAGCCCCATGCCGGCGCCGATGGCGGCGCCTTCCACCGCGGCCACGATCGGCTTGCGGTTGCGGTAAAGCCTCATCGCATGCGCGTAGAAGCCGCCCGGGTCGTTGGCTATCGCGCCCTGGTCGGCGCCGCTGAAGTCGGCCCCGGCGCAGAAGGCGCTGACGCCGGACGCCAGCACGATGGCGCGGCAGTTCTCGTTGTCGTCCAGCGCCTGCAGGGTGTCGGCCAGGCGCCGCATGATGTCGGCATCGACAAAATTGTGCGGTGGGCGGGACAGGACGATGCGGGCGACGTGGCCTTCATGGGTGACCTGGATATTGGCGTCGGCTGACATGCGGGGCGTTCCTCTGTGGTGGATCGGCTCGGGGGCCGGGATGGACACAGTATTCGCGCCGCGCGGCCGTACCGCTATACTCTAATTTCACTAACTGAAATTATTGGCGATGCCGGACGCCGTGCTGCCAGAGCCCTCCACCCGCCGCGTCACGCACCAGACCGGCCGCTTTACCCGCGACACCGCGGGCAGCCAGTCGCTGGAGCGCGGGCTGGTGCTGCTGCGGGCCTTCCGTGTTGGCACCACCAGCCTGACCAATGCCGAGCTGGCGGTGCGCACCAGCCTGCCGCGCCCCACCGTCAGCCGGCTGACGCGCTCGCTGGTGGATGCCGGCTTCCTGCGCTATGACGTGAACGAACGCGCCTACCGGCTGGCGCCGGTGGTGCTGAGCCTGGCCGATGCCTTCCACCAGTCCAGCCGCGCGCCGGACATTGCCTTGCCGCTGATGCGCAAGGTGGCCGAGGCCGGCAAGGTCAACGTGGGGCTGGCCGTGGGCGACCAGCTGGAGATGGTGTACCTGGCGTCGATCCGGCACAGCCGCGACAGCGTGTCGCGCACGCGGCGCGTGGTGCCGGGAACCCGCGTGCCGATGGAGATGACGGCGATCGGGCTGTCATGGCTGGCGGCGCAGCCTGAGGGGGTGAGGGAGGACCTGCTGGCCGGCATCGCCGCGCGCCAGGGCGAGGACTGGATCAACATGCGGGCCAAGGTGCTGCGCGGCATCGCGCAGGCGCAGCGGCACGGCTATTGCACCGCGGCCTACCAGCCCGGGCACCTGCTGGCCGTGGGGGCCGCATTTTCCGGGCCGGACCAGCAGCTTTACGGGCTCAATATCAGCTTCCCGTTCAACGAGAGCGAGCGCAGCCGCGACAATGCCCGCTATGCGGCCCAGCTGGAGCGGCTGGTGGCGGACATCCAGGAGGCCTGGCGCCGCGCCGCCGGATAATCCGGGCTCAGTACACCGACGGCATGCCTGCGGGCCGGTTCTTGAAGCGCCGGTGGATCCAGTAATACTGCTCCGGCATGGTGGCGATCTGGGCTTCGAGGAAGGCGTTCATGCGGCGCGAATCTTCCTCGACGCTGCCCGAGGGGAAGCCTTCCAGCGGGTCGAATATGCGCAGCCGGTAGCCGCGGTAGTCGGGCAGCACTTCGGTGGTGAAGGGCACCACGCGCGCGCCGGTCATGCTGGCCAGGCGCGAGGCCGAGGTCAGCGTGCAGGCCGGCACGCCAAAGAACGGCACGAACACCGAATCGTTGATGCCGAAATCCATGTCCGACGCCAGCATTACCGGGCAGCCGGCGCGCAGCGTGCGCACCACCTGCTTGCCGCTGCCGCTGCGCGGGATCATCTCGGCGCCAAAGCGCCCGCGCTGCGTGCGCGAGATGTCTTCCAGCATCTGGCTGGACATCCTGGTGTACAGCGAGGCCACCGGGTGGCGCATCGAATAGAACATGCAGCCGGCCTCGATGCCGACGAAATGGAAGCCCATGAAGATGGTCGGATGCTCCGCGCACGAGGCCAGGTCGATGCGCGAGTCCAGTTCCACCAGCTTGCCCAGGCGCTCGGCGCTGCCGAACCACTGCACGCCGCGCTCCAGGTAGCTGCGCAGGACGTGGCCGAAGTGGTTCCGTGCCAGCTTGTCGCGCGTGTCTGCATCCATGTCCGGGAAGCACAGGGACAGGTTGGTATGGACAATGCGCCGGCGGCGGCTGGGGATGCGATACAGCAGCTTGCCGATCGCGTCGCCCAGGCGTGCGGTGACACCGTACGGCAGGGCGGCGACGAGCTTGAAGACTGCGATGGTGAGCGCAGCCTGGAGCCGGTGTTTCATGTAGATCCTAGGAGCGGCAGCGGCGGCTCGGGCAAAGGCCCCGGGCAGGCGGCTGCGCGGCAATAATTCGGCGCCACTGGCTGGTGGCGAACGGGATGCACCCGAACGAACGGGAAGAGCGAGGGCCGGCCCCCGGCATATGCCCGGCGCCTGGCGCGGCACGGTGTGCGCGTCGGAGGCTGACAAAGCAAGGCGGGACGCCAGGGCGGCGCCCCCGGCACGGCGCGCGGGCCGAAGGGCGGCGTGGGTGCGCTATGCGTCGCTGCGCAGGCTTTCTCTGAAGGGCGCACTGTAGCACGATGGCAGCTGCCCGGCGATGACGGTTACTACCAGTAGCAAACAGGGGGAGATTATTGCAGCGCCTGGGATTCAGCGGAAATGCTCGGGCCGGGGCAGGGCATTTCCGACTGTGCCGGGGTGCGATCCGGGGAAGGGAAAATGGCGCTGAATAATACGCGCAGGCGGCGTCGTCACGCCTGCAATAATGACCGGCGGGATTATCGGGCAGGAATTGCTCAGGGTTTTTTCAATTCGCCCAGGTAGTAATTGACCTCGGCCAGCAGGGCGCGGTGGAATTCCGCCGGCAGGACATGGTCGTCGGTCAGCGACATCAACTGGTTGATGCGCTGGCGGAAGCGCTGCTCGGCGCTGGCGCGCGCCGCCGGCGGCAGGCCTGTGGTCAGCGAGCACAGCAGCTCGCGCATCACCAGCAGGCGCGCGCCATACTGGATCATGGCATCGCCTTGTGTCTTGAGGTTTTGCGCCAGCTGTTCCGGCATCGTCTTGCCCGGCTCGCCAGGCGCACCCGGAGCGGGAGATTCGGCGGTGTTGTGGTCATTGTTGTCGGGCGCGGCCGCGCCGGTCTTTTTTCCAAGCATGGTGATCCTGAACATGGGCGAGGCTCCCTGGTACAAGCGGGGCCGGCCTGAAACGCCGGCGGCCTGGATGGCAGTAGCACTCATCATGGAAGCCTGCCGTGCACCGGACAGTGCGGCGGCAGACACTGGGACGCCTTGCGCGGCGTCAGCCGGCCAACGCCGCCGGCGCGGGTTTGCGGCCCTTGCCTGCGCGCGCAGGCGGCAGGCACAGTCCGCAGACGTAGCGGTGGCGCGCATCGTCGGCCTGCACGACATACTCGCCCCGGCAGTCCCTGCAGCGCGCCAGCCGCAGCATGCCGCGCTCATAGAAGCGCACCAGCGTCCAGGCGCGGGTAAAGCTGAGCTGCGAGGCCTCGCCGGTGGCGCACAGTTGTTCGCGGTACATGCGGTAGCTGGACAAGACCGCGCGGATCCCGTCCAGGCTGCCGCGGCTGGTCATGAAGCGGTAGGCGCCAAGCAGCATCGAGGCATGGGCATTCGGGCGCCAGGAGACAAACCAGTCCGTGGAGAACGGCAGCATGCCCTTGGGCGGCGACACCCCGCACAGCTCCTTGTACAGCCGGATCAGGCGCACGCGTGGCAGAGACACTTCGGACTCCAGCACCTGCAGGCGGGCGCCCAGGCCGATCATCTCGATTGCCAGGCGGATCTGCTCAACATCCTGCAGCATGCTCTTGCCGGGACGCGGGGGCCTGGCGCGCGGAACCGGGGCCGGTGAGCCGGCCACAGCCGTGCCGGCGATATCGTGTACATCCATTGTTCTCCTCCGATATATCGGGAATGGGCGCGGGCAAGCCGGTTGCTGATCCGGCTTGCCCGGGCCTGTCACCGATAATCATGACCCGGCGTGTCACCGTGCGCGGCACGGCTCCTCGCGGGTCCGGGGCTCAGGTTTCTCGTAGTCGAGGAGGATTTTTGGATCGATCGGGGCGTTATAACCATGACATGCATCAACAATCATATTTCCGCGATTATTGTGTGTCAGGTACGGCGCCTGGATTTAACCGTCCCCACCCTGGTGTAGGAGAAGTGCCCGCACGCTATCGGACTGACGCCGATTTCATTGGCAGGCCAATGGACTACGCTGCAAGAACACCAACGACGGAGCGACCCATGGCTGCGAACTTCCTGATCAGGCAGACGGCGCAAGGCTGGGAACTGGCGGTCGAAAGTGCCCGCAAGGGCCTGGTGCACTGCGAGGATCGCGAAATCGCCGTCAGTATCGGCATGGCTGCGGCCAGGCGGCGTGGCGTCGCGCTGATCGTGCAAGAGGAAGGGGGCGGCAATGACACCCCGAGCGGCATCACACCACTGGCTGCCTGAGAACAGGCCCGCCCCGCCCGATAGCGCGGTACGGCACCTGGCGTGCCATCAGAACACCCCAAGCCCCAATCCCGCTGCCAACCCCTCACCCAACTCCGCGCAACGCGCCAGGTCCCCGGCTTCGATCTGCTTGGGCGCAAGGATGCGCTCCGGTGTCTGCGCATGCGTACAGACGATCAGCCCCGGCGCCACGGCGTTGAGCCGCCAGCCGGTGGCGATGCGCTCGATCTGGCGCAGCGCATTCTGGCCATCGCTGCCGGCGCAGATCATGGTGGCGTAGGGGCGGCCGTTGATGCGGTCCAGCGCGGCGTAATAGCAGCGATCGAAGAAGTCCTTCATCATCCCTGCCATGGCGGCCAGGTTCTCCGGCGTGGCGAAGAGATAGCCGTCGGCGCCAAGGACATCGTCCGGGCCTGCCTCGGCAGCGGTCTTGAGTACGACCGTGATGCCGGGCTGCTGGCGGGCCGCGCCAGCGGCGGCCTCGGCCATCTGCCGGGTGCCTCCGGTCATGGTGTGATAGACGATCAGCAGCGTTTTCATGCTTGCGTGGTGGCGGTGTGCCGTACGCTGAAGACTGTATCACGCAGGCCGGCGACGACAGTTATCGTAGAATCCGGGGCAGCCATCCTGCGCGCCCGGCGCACGTGCCACCCCGTCATGCCGAAAGCCAAAGCCCCCGCTCTTGACCGCTCCGCCAGCGAGCAGGCCATCCAGTTGCTGGATGCCGCCACCGATCATGTTCTCGCCAATGGCCTGGGCGATCTGTCCTTGCGCAGCGTGGCGGATGCGCTCGGCACGAGCCACCGCATGCTGATCTACTACTTCGGCTCCGGGGATGGCTTCTGGCAGGCACTGTTGCATCGCATCCGCCATGCGGAGCAGGCCGCCCGCGAGCGCGTGATGGTGGAAGGCATGGCTCCCGAAGCCGCGATGGAAGCGGCGTGGGAGCGCTATTCCGCCCCAGGCTACCTGCCGATCATGCAGCTGATGTTCGAGATCTACGGCAAGGCCATCCGCGACCGCGAGCGCTTCAGCGGCTTTCTGGAAGACGTGGTCGGCAGCTGGACAACCACGTTGGCGACGCGCCTGCAGCGCGACCTCGGCCGCGCCCCGGCCGAGGCCGGGCTGCGCGCGCGCGTGGAACTTGCCACCATGCGCGGGCTGCTGCTGGACCTGGTCACCACGGGTGACCGCAAGGGCACGACGGCCGCGCTGAAGTACTTCGCCGCCAGGATGGCGGCGCTTCCCCAAACCGGCAAGTAACGGTTTTTTTCCCCGGAAATCCGCGTAAACCCCGATTTTTCCCATTCGTGTACCACGTGGTACATTGCATCCCACGCCTTGCGAACGAGGCGAATCGTGGCAAACCAACAGGGTGCAATATGGATCGGCGACAACTACTGGCCTGGGTGGCCGGGACTGCGGTGGCGATGGCGCTGCCAGGGACCGGGCAGGCGCAAACCTTCCCTTCGAAGCCCGTACGGCTGGTGGTGCCGCAGGCCGGCGGCACCGGCAATGATGTGCTGGCGCGCGCGCTCGCGGAAAAGCTCAGCCGTGCCTGGAACCAGCCGGTGGTGGTGGAGAACAAGCCCGGGGCCAACGGGACGCTGGCGATCAGCTATGTGATCGGGCAGCCCGCCGATGGCTACACGCTGTTCTTCGCCGGCGTTTCCAACCTGAGCTTCAATCCCTTCCTGTATCCGAAGCTGCCCTATAACCCGGGTCGGGACCTGACTGGCGTGGCGATGCTCGCCAACTCGCCCTTTGTCTTTGTCGCGGCGCCGTCGCTCAAGGCTGATACGTTCCAGGATTTCGTGCGGATGGCCAAGGCTCGCCCCGGCGAGATCAGCTTCGCGTCGGGCGGCATCGGCAACTCCACCCACCTGGCGATGGAACTGGTCGCGCAACGCACCGGAGTCCGGCTGCAGCACGTGCCGTTCAATGGCAGCGGCGGCTCGACCAGCCTGATGAACGGGCAGACCCCGGTGATGATGAATGTGCTCGCGGGCGTGCAGCCTTACATCGCCGGCAAGAAGCTGATACCGCTGGCGGTCACCGGCGACAAGCGGCAGCCGGCCTTGCCCGCGGTGCCCACCTTCAAGGAGCTTGGCTATGACGTGCAGGTACCCGGGTGGTACGCGATCGTGGCCCGCACAGGCACGCCTGCAGGCGTTATCCGCAAGGTCAATGCCGACATCAACCAGATCCTGGACGACCCGCAGTTCCAGGAGAAGCTTGCCTTCCAGTTCCTGGATGCAATCAAGGGGCCGCCGTCCGAGGTGGAGCGCTATATGAAGCGCGACGCCGATACCTGGGGCCCGATCATCCGCAACCTTGCCATTTCTCTCTGAGGACCGCTGCCATGGCACATCTCACCAAGGCCGTACAAGGCTATCGCCTGGCGGCGATGCACAGGCTGATGGACAAGCTGCGCGTCGATGCGCTGGTGTTCGGCACGCCTGACTTCTTCCAGTACGCGACCAATTTCCAGCTCGATGTCTGGCCGTGGGAGCGCCCGGTGTTCGTGGTGGTGCCGCGCAATGGCGACACCTTCGCGGTCATGAACGAGCTGTCGACCAACCATATGCGCTTTGCGACCGGGAAGGGCTCGGTCTGGCTTGCCGATGTCACCTACTACGCCGAGCATCCCCGTGTCTCGAATCGCCTGCCGCTGCCTGCGCAGCTGCCGGAAGTGGTTGCCGCGCTGCTGGGGGCCAGGGGGCTCGGCATGTCGCGGATTGCGGTCGACGTCCAGCATCCGATCCTGGCCGGTGCGCAGCGCTGCCTGCCTGAACTCACGCTGCGGCCCGCCATGGCGGAGATGCGCAGCCTGCGCTGGGTCAAGCATGCGGAGGAGCTGCAGGTCATGCGCGAGCTAGGTGCGCTGACGGACTGGGTGCAGGATCGCTACCGCGAGAACTTCCGGCCAGGCCGGCTGGTGCAGGAGCTTGACCACGCCATGGCGGCGCTGATGTCGGAGGAGGCGGCGCGGCGCTTTCCGGGCGAGGACTTCGACATCCTCAAATGCTGGACGCTGACCGGGCCAGCTTCGGCATCGCCGCATGGCGATGGCGCCGGATGCGGCGCACGGATTTCCGCCGGCGACACCATCGTCAACCTGGTGCTGCCGCGCCTGAACGGGCTCTATGTCGAGAATGAGCGCACCTGGTTTTGCGGCCGGCCCGGCGACGAGCAGGCGCGGTTCTACCAGGTTGCGGCAAAGGCCACCGACGCTGCCGTTGCCGCGGCGGTGGTCGGCAAGCGCGTCTGCGACATGGATGCGGCCGCGCAGGCTGTGATCGAGCAGGCCGGCTGCGGGGACTATGTCTTTCATCGCACCGGCCACGCGGTCGGTCTGATGCTGCATGAATACCCGGAGGACATGGCCTTCAATACCCGCTCGCTGCTTGCGGGAGAGGTGTATTCGGCGGAGCCGGGCCTCTATGTCTACGGCCTTGGCGGCTTCCGGCTGGACGATACCGTGGTGGTTGGCGACCAGCCGGAGGTCATCATCAAGACGCCGAAGGCGCTGGAATACGCAACCGTGGACTAGGCGCCCGCAGCGTAGCTCAGTCGAGTGTCACCCCCGTATCCGCCGTCAGCTTGAGCACCACCGGCAGGTACGCCTTGTACGCCGCCTCTGCCTGTGCCGGGGTATTGCCGAGCGGTTCCGCGCCCATGTCCACGATGCGCCGCTGCATGTCGGCGCTGGCGACCAGGCTGGCGGTCTCGCGGCCCAGGCGGTCGATGATGTCCTGCGGCGTCTTCGCGGGCGCCATCAGCGTGATCGGGCCGGTCAGCCGGAACGGTTCGTCGGCGTAGCCGGCCTCGGCGAAGGTCGGCACGTCTGGCAGGCCCTGTGCGCGGCGCGTGCCGGTGACAGCGAGGGGCCGCAGCTTGCCGGTGGCGAAGTGTTGCTTGAGCGCGGTCACGGAGCCCACCGTCACGTTGACCTGGCCGGCGAGCAGGTCGGTCACCATGGGTCCTTCGCCGCGGTAGGGCACATGCAGCATGTCAGCCTGGTACTGCCTGGCGATGTAGGTCTGGATCGTATGCGGCTGCGTGCCCGCGCCCCACGACCCCATGCGCAGCTTGCCCGGCGATGCCTTGGCATAGGCCAGCAGTTCGGCAACGGTCTTGGCCGGCACGCTGCTGTTGACCGCCAGCACGGTGCGCGCGGTGGCGATGTCGGAGATCGGGCGCAGCTCAGTGCGCGGATCGTAGGGCAGCTTCTTGTACAGCGCCAGGTTGGACGTGATCGGGCCGGGAATGGTCATCAGCAGCGTATAGCCGTCAGGCGCCGACTTGGCGACGTAGTCGGTGCCGATGATGCCGCCGGCACCGCCCTTGTTCTCCACCACCACCGTCTTGCCGAGCTGGCGCGACAGGCCATCGCCGATGGTGCGCGCCAGCGTGTCGGTCAGCCCGCCCGGCGGGTAGGCGACGATCAGGTGGATGGGCTTGGCCGGGTAGGCGCCCTGTGCGCCGGCCGGGGCGGGCGCGGCGGCCAGGGCCAGCACGGTGAGCAGGGGCAGGGCGGCTTGCAGCAGCGGGCCGCGCAGCAGGTGGGCAGCGGTCGTCATGATGGCGTTGTCTCCTTGGGATGGATGGTCCGTGTTGCCCTACGTCGAAGGGGAAGTCTCACTCCAGCTTGATGCCGCGCGCCTTGATCAGCTTGCCCCATTTGCCGATCTCCTGGTCGATGAAGGCGGAAAACGCGCTGCCCGGCTCTGGCTGCGGCTCGAGCCCCAGCCCCAGCAGCTTTTTGCGGATCTCGGCATCGGCCAGCACGGCCGATGCCTCGCGGTTCAGGCGCTCGGAGACGGCGGGCGGCGTGCCGGCCGGCGCGACCAGGCCGAACCAGCCGTAGCCGACCATGCCCGGGTAACCCTGCTCGGCAAAGGTGGGCGCATCCGGATAGACCGGCGAACGCTGTTCCGAGGCCACTGCCAGCACGCGCAGCTTGCCGGCCTTGATAAAGGGCAGCGCCGAGGTGATGGCGGTCAGGGTGGCGTCCGCGCGGCCGGCCAGCAGTTCGGTATAGGCGGTGGCGTCGCCGCGGTAATGGACATTCAGCAGCTGGAACTTGCCGACCTGCCCGAATAGCTCGGCGGTCAGGTGCGGGCCGGAGCCTGCGCCCGGGGAGGCCAGCGTCACGCCATCCGGCTTGTCCCGGGCCATGCGCACGAAGTCGGACACGGTGCGGGCCGGCGAGCTGGCATTGACGATCAGGAAGACCGGGCCCAGCACGCGCGGTCCCACCGGCACGAAGTCCTTGTGGACGTCGTAGCGCTGGGCGATGCCTGCCGCGGTATTGATGGCGAAGGGCGCGGCAGCCCACAGCAGCGTGTAGCCGTCCGGCGCGGCACGGGCCACCTGCTCGGTGGCCAGGCGCGTGCCGGCGCCAGGCTTGTTCTCCACCACCACCTGTTGGCCCAGCTTGTGGCCAAGTGCCTCGGCAAGGATGCGGGCAGAGATGTCATTGGAGCCGCCGGCGCCATATGGCGACACCAGCTTGACCGGCCGCGACGGATACGTTTGCGCCTGCGCCGGGCTGGCCAGGCACAGCATCGCCAGGCCGGCCGTCAGCACGGCCCGGGCGAAGATTGTGGTCCGATTCATGATGCTTCCTTCATGCGGCGGATGGGTGGATAGCGGAAGGTGCGTTCCAGGTGCGTGGCGCCGGGCACGTAGAGGCGCAACGCTACATAGAACGGCTCAGCGGGGGCCGGCAGCCAGTTGCCGGCGAGGGCGTTCTCCGTAGGTGGCTGCGCGCCCAGCACGATGCACAGGCTGCCATCGGGCGCCGGGCGCAGGGCCGGCGAGCGGTCGCCCAGCGAGTAGCGCTGCAGGGGGTTCTCGACCAGCATGCAGTCCGATTTACGGTACATGGTCAGCGACCAGAATGCGCCCACTTGGGGTAGTCCTTGCCGGGGAAACACCAGTTCATACTGGCGCCTGCCGTCCAGCGGCAAGCCGTCGCCATCGCAATCGGCCATCAGGTACATGGCTTCCTCAACGCCCAGCGCACCGATGTAGTTGCGCGCCACTTCGGCGCGCAGAGCGTAGTGGGTGCCGAACGAGGTGCGGATTTCCACCGGCAGGAACCAGCCGCCGCCCAGCGCGGAGACCCTGGGCGCGGCCAGTTCCGCGTCGACCTGCGTCAGCGCGGTGGCCAGCGCCGCGCGCTGTGCCCCGGTCAGCGGCGCGTTGCTGCCGATGCCGGCCGGGGCAAAGCTGCGGACCAGTTCCGCTTCGGCCGCGGGTGGCGGGTTCTCGCGCAGCATGCGGGTGACGACGGCGGCGTAGCGGTCGGGATCGGCCGGCCGCTCGCCGGCTTGCATGCCAGCATCGAACACGGTTGCTGCGCTGGTGCCGTCTGGCCGGCGCAGGCGGATGCCGTCCTGCAGGGCATGTGCACCCGGCAAATCGGCTTCGCCATCGGCCAGGATGCGGCCGATGATCCAGACCGCGTTGGTGGGGCAGGGCAGCGGCGTTGCGCCGGCCGGCACCTCGCCCCGCCAGGCTGGCCCATACAGCAGCCAGGTGCCGCCTTGCGTGCCGGTGGTGCGGGTGCCGATATAGCCGAACGGGTTGGTATAGGCGTCGAGCAGGCCTAGCACGTAGTAGCGGCCGTGGCAGTCGGGCACGTCGAGCAGCAGCGGGCCGCCGGACAGGTCGAGCCACGCGTTGGTGTAGAGCGTGTCGTTGTTCGGCGTGACGACCTGCCGGTGCTGCGGGCCGAGCAGCGTGCGCACGTGCGTGACCGTGTTGATCCAGCGCAGCGTTGTGTCGGGCCCGTCGCCGGCAAAGACCCCGGTGCCATCGCGCCGCGGGCAGGTGGCGGCGCGCATGCGCGCCATCTCGTACAGCGGCAGCGTGTAGCGCACCGCGTCGCACGCCAGCGTGCCGAGCAGGTTGTCGTGGTGTTCCATGGCGCGCTCCATCAGGCAATGCGCCGCAAGGGCGGGATCACGTAGCCGCCGGCCATGAAGCCATCGGTCGGGTGGTAGAGCCGCAGGATCAGGTAGAACGGGCCGTCCGGTGCCGGCAGCCAGTTGTCCTGCGCCTGCGTGGGGCGCTGGTGCGAGATGGTCAGCGTGAGGCCACCGTCGACATCGTATTGCAGACCGGGACTGCGGTCGCCCAGCGCATAGCGCCCGATGGCGTTGTCGGTGAAGAAGCGGTCGGCGCCGTAGAGCGAGACCGACCAGAACGCCTGCGCCGGCGGCAGGTGTCCCGCGGGGAAGTGCAGGGCGTAGGCGTGGCGGCCGTGCAGCAGTTCGCCGTCGGCGTCGTAGTCGGCAGCGGCATAGACGGCCTCGTCGGCGCGCAGTGCGCCCAGGCCCTTCATGGCGGTGACCGCGCGCTGCATCCAGTCGTCGCCATAGCGGCCCAGCAGCAGGCTGTAGGTCCAGCTCTTGCGCGCATGGCTGCGGGTGTTGGCTTCGATCAGGGCCATGCCTTCGTGCCAGGCGCGGACCAGGCCCTGTTGCACCGCAGGCCGCAGCGCGCCCACATCGACGGCGTCGCCGGCGCGGATGCCGCATTTGCGCAGCAGCGACAGCAGGCCGGCGGCGGAAGGCTCGGCGGGATACTCGCGCAGGGCGTTGAAGATGTTGGCGAAGAAGTCCAGCGCGGGCTCGCCGCCCTCCTGCCAGTCGCGCACGCAGGCGGGCTGCATCCTGGCGCCGCCGGACAGGTAGAAGCCGTTCTCGAAGGCGCTCGCCGCCGGCAGATCGTCGGCACCCGTCACCAGCACGCGGCCCAGCAGCCAGACCAGTGCGGTGGGGCAGCGCACCACGTGGTCGCCTTCGGCCTGCTGCCCGGGGCCGGCCAGCACGATGTCGGCGCCGGCCGCGGGAACGTTGCGCGGGCCCAGGTTCTCGAAGTTGTTGGTCCAGGCGTCCAGCAGCTCCACCACGTAATAGCGGCTGGCGTCCGGCAGCGCCGGCACGTGCAGCGTGACCGGGCCGTCGGCCAGGTTGACCCAGGCGCAGAAGTAGAGCAGGTCATTGGCCGGGGTGACGATGTCGCGGTCCTTGTGTGTCCACTGGTGGGTGCTGGCCGACAGCACGTTGACGGGGGCACGGCCGTAGCCGGTGGCCTGGGCTACGGAGGTCTGCAGCCGGCAGGTGCGCAGGCTTTCAAACAGCGGATAGGTGGCGAGCACCAGCGGCAACGCCGCCGCGGCGGTGAGGGCTTCCTGGGGCGTGTCGATGGGTGCGCCGGCAAGGAAGGGCGCAGCGGGTTGGTTCATGGCGTTGTCTCCGTCGGGTTTTGCTTTACTCGTTGATGCCGTCCCCGGCATGCAGCGTGACCACGGCATCGGCCGCGACCACGCCCTGGGCGGTGACGATCAGCGGATTGATCTCCAGCGTGTCCAGCCGCGGCCCGAGTGCGGCGGCGGCCTGCGACACGCGCACCAGCACTTCGGCCACGGCATCGGCGTCGACCGCGGGATGGCCGCGATGGCCGCACAGCAGCGCTTCGGCTCGGCTTGCGCGCAGCATGGTGCAGGCGCGGGCATGGGTCAGCGGGGCCAGGCCGAACGCGGTCTGCCGGAAGATCTCAACTGCCGTGCCGCCGATGCCGGCCAGCGCTACCAGCCCGAAGACCGGGTCACGCCGCACGCCCACCATCAGCTCGCCCCAGCCGCGCACCATGCCGGCGACCAGCGCGCCCTCGAAGCGCGCCGGGCTGCCGTGGTTGGTAGCGGCGGCCTGCACCTGCGCAAACGCCGCACGCACCGCCTGCGCATCGGCCACGTTCAGCACCACGCCGCCTACGTCGCTCTTGTGCAGGATGTCGGGCGAACACAGCTTGACGGCAACCGGGTAGCCGATGCCTTCGGCGATGCGCACGGCCTCGTCGGCATCGCGCGCCAGTCCGTGGGGTGCGGTGGGGATGCCGCAGGCGTTGAGCCACTGCATGGCTTCGAACTCGGACAGCGACGTAGTGTCGCGCGGAAGGTCCGGCGCAGCCAGGGCCGCGGCAGCTACGGCGGGCTTCGCATGTGCTGCCGCTGCCTGCGCGGCGGCGCGGGCCAGCACGGCCACGGCCTGCACCGCTTGGGCGGGTTCGCGGAAGACCAGCGCGCCGCGCGCTTCGAGCCAGCGGCGCTTTTCGTCATCGACCAGCCCGCTGAACAGCAGCGGCGCCGCGGTGCCGCTGCTGTTCAGGGTCTCGACAGCATCCTGCAGGCCAGGCCAGATGCGCGGCGCACCAACGCCGCCCGCCAGGAAGGCGACGACACTGCCGTAGTCGGGGCTTTGCGCCGCGGCGGCAATCGCGTCCAGCAGCACTTCCGGCTGCGCCACGATCTGCCCGGTGACATCGATGGGATTGGCCGTGCTGGCAAAGGGGATGGCGCTGCGCAGCGCAGTGGCCGCGGCTTCCGGCATGGGCGGCAGGGGCAGGTCCAGCGCCTCGGCCTGGTCGGCCATCATGATGCCGACGCCGCCCGAAACCGTGACCAATGCGACCGGCGTGACGGCGCTTTCCGGCTCTTTCGCCGAGGGCTGCCAGCGCGTCGGCCGACGCCCGCGCGAGAGCACGTAGCCCAGCCGGAAGAAGTCATCCAGCGTATGGGCGCGGAATACGCCGTACTCGTCGAAGACCGCCTGGTAGACGGCGTCCTCGCCGGCCAGGCTGGCCGTGTGCGATTGCGCGGAGCGGGCCCCGGCCTCGGTGGTGCCGACCTTGGTCACCACCACTGGCTTGCCCGCGGCACGCGCCGCCGCCAGCGCGCGGCGCAGGCGGGTGCCGTCGCGGCAGCCTTCCAGGTAGGCCAGGATCACGCGGGTGGCGTCGTCGTGCGCCAGCCATTCGATCACGTCGGCCACGTGCAGGCCGGCTTCGTTGCCGGTGGTGACCCAGTGACTCAGCCCCAGCGATGCCTCGCGCGCCAGCCCAAAGGCATAGGCGCCGAAGGCGCCGCTCTGGCTGACCAGCCCGACTTCGCCCAGCGGCGGCAGCCCGCTCAGCGGCATCGGCGAGAAAGTGGCAAAGACGCGCTCGCGCAGGTTCATCGCACCCAGGCAGTTGGGCCCCAGCAGCGTGATGCCGTGCGCTTGCGCGAGTGCCGCCAGTTCCGCCTGCATGGCGATGCCGTCGCCGCCGGTTTCAGCAAAGCCCGAAGTGAAGAACACCGCGGCGCGCGTGCCGTTGCGCGCCAGCTGGCGCATGGTGTCCAGGCTGGCACTGACCGGCAGCGCCACGATGGCGAGGTCGGCCGGTGTGTCCAGCGCATCCAGCGAGGGCACCGCAGCCAGCCCCTGTACTTCGCGCGCCGTGGCATGCACGGGAATGATGCGGCCGGCGTAGCCCAGTTCGCTCAGCAGCCGCACCGGCATGCCGCCCACCTTGTCGGGCTGGGTGGAGGCGCCGATCACGGCGATGGTGCGCGGCTGCAACAGGGCGCAGAGGTCTGGCATCGCTTGTCTCCGTATGCGTGCGCCATGACTTCCAAGACGGCGCCGCGAATCTTGTCATTGGTGTGTCCGAGCATGTTGTCATGACATGTTATGATGAGTCAATGTTGTTATGATAAGTAGAAGCCCGCATCGGACATGCCGTGAACACCGCCAATCTCGTGACAACAAGCTCCCTGCCTCGCTTCAAGCAGATCGAAGGCGCGCTGCGCCAGCGCATCGTCAACAACGAATGGACTCCGGGCATCAAGCTGCCGTCTGAGTCTGAGCTGATGGCTGAATTCGGCGTCAGCCGCATCACCGTGCGCCAGTCGCTGGCATCGCTGCTTGCCGAAGGGCTGATCGAGACGGTGCACGGCAAGGGCAGCTTTGTCAGCCGTCCGGCGGCGCAGGCGGACCTGGGGCCGTTGACTGGCTTTTTCGACTACATGCGCGCGCGCGGGCACGAAGCGCACGGCAAGCTGCTGTCGACGCGGCTGATCGCGGCGCCGGCCATCGCCACCGATGCGCTGCGCCTGCCGCCGGGAACCAGGCTGCTGTGCGTGACCATGCTCAAGTCAGTGGCCGGCGTGCCGGTGGCGGTCGGCATGACGATGGCGCCCGAACCGCTGATGCGCGCGATTCTGGAGCACGACCTGGAAAACCACGATGCCCTGATGATCGTGGAGGCCCGCCTGGGTTATCGCCTCAAGTACCTGCACACGGAGAGCGCAGCAATCCCTGCCAATGCCGAAACCGCGCGCCGGCTCAAGGTGGCGCCGGGCGAGCCGCTGCTGCGCATCCGGTTCACGCCGCACGACATCGACGAGAAGCCGCTGGCCTTCTCCGAATTCATGTTTCGTGGCGACAAGTTCACCTACAAAGCCTGCGTGCGGCGCTAGCGTCGCCTGGCAGTGGCGCCGGGGGAACTTTTGTGCCGGTGCCGTGGCCTGAACGGCATCGGCGCTGGCGTTAGAATGTGGCGCCCAGTTCTGCCCCAGCCCAGGAGTCCAAGATGCTTTCGCCGCTTTTCCCGCGTTCCCTGTCCACCGCGCTGGTGATGGCGTTGTCGGTCACGTGCGCGTCGGCGGCGCTGGCCGCGGGGCAGGATGAAGCGCCAAAGCCGCGCGGCAAGGACGAGGCCCCGGAGGCCCCGGTCGCCTGCATGAAGGCGGTCAAGGCAGCGCTGCCCAATCCCGCCAGCTTCAAGTGGGTCAGCGGCAAGGCCCGCAAGGTGGCCGAAGACGCCTACAGCGTGGTGGCCGACGTCGAATACCTGGCGCAGGACGGCGCCGTGCGCAAGGCCAAGGTCCAGTGCGACGTGCTGCGCGCCCCGGGCAACCAGTTCGTGGTGCCCAAGGTCAGGCTGCCGCAGCACTAGGTCCCGGCAGGCCAGCGCGGCACAGCAAATCCCAGGTAAAAGTGGACGCTGTCCATTTCATTTGCTAGGCTATGTGTACGGCATCCACAAACATCTGTGGGTGCAATCCAAGGAGACCGCGAATGAAGACCGAAGCGCAGAAGGAGCACCGCTGGCTGCAACGGCTGGTGGGCAACTGGATCGCCGAAGGCGAGGCATCGATGGGGCCGGACCAGCCGGTGCAGAAGTGGGAGATTCCCGAGCGCGTGAGCAGCGTCGGCGACGTCTGGGTCCAGTGCGTGACGCAGGGCGACATGCCCGGCTGCGGCCCGTCCACCACGGTCATGACGCTGGGCTACGATCCCGCCCGCAAGCATTTCGTCGGGACCTTCATCGGCTCGATGATGACGCACCTGTGGATCTATGAAGGCGACCTCGATGCCGGCGGCCAGCAACTGACGCTGCGTGCCGAGGGGCCGGATTGCTCCGGCAATGGCCGCATGGCGCAGTACCGCGACGTGATCACCTTCACCGACGACGACCACCGCACGCTGACGTCCTACATGCTGGGCGAGAACGGCGAGTGGACCCAGTTCATGAACGCCAGCTATCGCCGCCAGCGTTAAGCCTGGCGGCGCTGGGCCGCGAGCCGTGCCAGCCGGCCGCGCGGGCCGGGCGGATCGTCGTGCGGGTGCGCGGCGCTGCCCCCGGCATGGCGCCGGCGCCGGCGGCGGAGCACCAGCAGCAGCGACGCCGGCACCAGCAGCACCAGCGCCAGCAAGGCGAACGTGAACAGGCCCGGATCGCGCGCCGCGGCGGCGACCCGGTTCACCAGGCAGGCAGCGACCACGATGCCGGGCAGCATGCCCAGCGCGGTGCCGACCAGGCAATCGCGCAGGCCGATGCGCGATGCGCCGATCACCAGGTTGACCAGCGCGAACGGTGCAATCGGCACCAGCCGCAGCACCACCATCGCCACCAGTCCGTGCTTGCCCAACTGCTGGCTGACCCGGTTCAGCCGTCTGCCGCCAAAGCGGCGCACAGTATTGCGCCCCAGCAAGCGGCCGGCCAGGTAGCCTGCGCCGGTGCTCAGCACGGTGCCACACAGCGCCAGCGCGGCGCCGTAGAGCGGGCCGAATATGACCACGGTCAGCAGGATCAGCAGCGTCACCGGCAGCATTGTCACCGCGCCGGCCAGGTAGATGCCCATCATCGCCAGCGGTGCCAGCGGCATCTCGTCCAGCTGCTCGACCACGCCGAGCAGCGCGCGGAAGTCCGCCCATTCGCGCAGCGGCGTATGGCGCCATGCAAATGCCAGCCCCGCCAGCATCAGCGCCAGCACCACCATCATCCCGACGCGCCCGAGCACGCGCGGGCGTGCCTCATGGCTGACGAACTCGGCCAGCACCTGGTCGCTGTCGATCGGCTCGATCGGGTCCAGCAGGTTGGCCGCCGGCGAAGCGGCATCGACATCGTCCGGCAACGGCGGCTCGTAGGCTTCCAGCGAGCGCCCGTCCGCGCGCTGCAGGTTGCGGATGGCCGCAAGCACGCTGCGGGTGGCGGCGACCTCGGCCTGGAAGGTTTCAGGTGCCACATCCAGGTGCTCGCCCAGCAGCCGTGCGCGCATGGCGGCAATGGCCGCCTGCACGCGCGGGTCGCCGCCCGACATCACCACCACATTGCACTCGGTATCCAGCCCCAGCGAGCGGTTGCTGAGGTTGGACGAGCCGATGGTGATGAGGTCGTCGTCGATCACCGTGACCTTGCTATGCACATTGACACATTCGGGCATCAGGCCGGGAATCGACGGGCAGTACAGGCAGAAGCGTTCGTGCGTGTCGGCCGCACGCAGGCGGCGGTACAGGCGAGCGCGCAGCACGCCCATGCTGTGCGCTTCCAGCCAGCCGCTCTCGTTGCGTCTCGACACCAGCACGATATCGGGGCCGTCCTCGTGCCCCAGCCGTGCCTCCAGCGCGTTGGCGATCTCGCGCGAGCTGAAGTACTGGTTCTCCATGTAGATGCTGTGCCGGGCCGAGGCGATGGCATCGTGCAGCAGCATGCGGATCTCGCTGACACCGGGCTCGTCCTCGCACATGGGCATGGTGCGGGCGATGGCGACGCGCACATCGGTCAGCTCCGGCGCCAGGCCTGGCGGCCACGGGTCTGACGAGGTGGCCGCAACCGGGCGCGGCTCGCTGCCGCTGGCGCGCAGCCAGCGCGCCGCGCATAGGGTGCCCAGCGCCGCGGCGGCGGGGCCGTCGAGCGCGCACTGCACGTCATGGAAGGGCGGGTAGGGCTTGCCTTCGGCCATGCGCAACGGCGCGCCGGGGGCATGGCGGTTGTCGTCCCAGCGGCGCAGCGTCAGGTCCAGCCCGCCGACAAAGGCGAGCTTGTTGTCGATCACTACTACCTTCTGGTGGTGCGAGGCGCCCGGGGGATGGTTGCCGTCAAGCCGGAACGCCAGGTGCCGGTGCGCCTGCCAGTGCGCGCTGGCCGACGGCAGCCACTCGCGCTCCATCGCCATCACCATGGCGTAGTCCCAGCTCAGGATATAGATGCGCAGCTCAGGGCGCTGGTCCGCCAGCGCGCACAGGAAGTCGCGCAGGCCCGCCGGCAGGCCGTCTTGTGCGCCCTGCGGCACCAGTTCCATGCGGCTGTCGATATCCCAGCCCAGGATGAAGATGGTGTGCTCGGCGCGCGGCAGCGCTTCGCGCAACGCGCGGAAGTAGGCGTCGGCGTCGACCAGCATGGCAAAGCGCTGGCAGGGCTCGACGCGCCAGCAGTTGCGCCCCGGCTCCGGCGTAAAGGCGGCCGGGGCCTGGTGATCATGCGGAGGGCCAGTGGCGGGAGACGCGGTGGTGCCGGGCGGGTTGTGTTGCCTCATGTCGCACGCTTCGGGGAGGTTCAGCCAGAAACGTCGCGCAAGTTCCGTACCGGTGCGCCAAGCGGGCTGGTCCAGGCGTGCAGGCAATGCCCCGGGGGATAAGGGCCAGCCGTGGGCGGCTCAGGCGCGTGTGCGCTTTACCTGCCCTTTGTAAGAACGGCATGCCGGCGCGGGCGGGTCGGAAGACCCGGCATGCGGCGAAGACGCTACGACGGATGGCCGCGCCGCAGCGCCGTGGGGCGCGCAATGCCCCAGACATCCAGTAGCGGCTCGAAATGCGGTTTGCTTTCGCGCGGTGCCGGCGCCACGCGGCGCGGCGGCGGCAAAGGCCGGCCGGTCAGCACTAGCGGGGTATCGGCCTCTGCCGGCGATTCAGGCTCGCCGGCGTAGGCCACTACGCCCATCTGGCGGGCGGACTTCAGCGCGCGCGTCAGTTCCGCGGCGTTCAGGCGGCTGGCGGCGGCAAGCTGGTGCCGGGGCATGGGCCCCTTGGCACGCAGGCTGGAAATCAACGCCATCACGCATTCCCGGGTGGTTCGATTCATTTCGCTGCGTCAGGAAAAAGGGTACAGCGGTGGGCTCGCCAATCGAGCCTGCCGCGTACGGTACCCATTCTTTCGCAGGGGTCATATCCTTGCCAACCGGATATGACACTTGTTCACATTTCCTAGCGCAGAGAGAGGAATCGTCCCTAGGCTAATGCCGCGTTTCCGGGTCGCCGGTCGGAAATCTGCGATCCGCGCGGTCGCGCGGGGTCAGCATCGTGCCATGCCGGCGCCACTTGCGCGCGTGCCTGGCATGGATGTCTTCGGCAAGTTCGTGCAGTTCGGCAACCCTGGCGTCGATCGGGTCGGGATAGATGTCCAGCGGGCGATACCTGAGGAACAGGCGCATGGGGGTCTCGGTTGGTCCTGGATAATGGCGTGCTGCCTTGATTCCAGTATCGGTGACAGACCCGTAGCTTTCACGAGCGCAGACGTAACACATTGATTTCACTCAATGTGTTTCCCGCAATGGATTGTTGTGGCCCGCGTTCGCCGCGGGCCCGGGGGATGCAGGGGGAACCGGCGGTTGACGGTGGCCGGGGTGGTCAGTAGCCGACGCGGGCGGTGCCGCGTGCGTCCCGGCAATAGATCTTGCGTTCGCGCACCAGGCCATCGCGGCCGTGGATGCACAACGGCAGGCCATCCGCGCGCGCGCGCATCCAGCCGGCCGCGATCGCGGCTTCCTGGGTCGGGAAATGCAGCGCGGTGTCGTCGCCACCGTTCTCCAGGCCTTCGATGGTGAGTGCCCATCCGCCGTCGCCGGCGTATTCGGCGTTGTCGGTTGCGGCGGGAAGCACGTGGATGCTGCGTGACGTCATGGTGTTCTCCGGAGGGCGTGCGCTGACATTTGATTTTTAAGCGACGGCGCCGCCGCGGGTATCCGTCGATGTCCTACAAGCGCGCACGCGGTGACGGCCGGTCGCGCCGTCGGCTGACATCCCGGTAGGACGAAAGCCGACTTTTTGCGCTGCGGTGCGTTGCTACGATCCAATTGCCGGTCGGGCAAGCGGCTGCCCGGTCCCAAGCCATTCCGATCCACTCCATCCTGGCGGCGCATGTCGCATCCACACGAAGCAAGGAGATCGTCATGAGAAAGCTATTTGCACTGTTTGCCCTCGCTGGCGTGATGCTGGTCACGGGTTGCAATACCATGGCCGGCGCAGGCAAGGATATCGAGCGCGGCGGCGAGAAGGTACAAGGCGCGGCGGAAAGCACCAAGCAGAAGATGTAAGTCCCGCTGCCTGCCGCCCTGGCATTGCTAAGGCCCGCGTCTGGTGACGCGGGCCGTTGTCTTTGTCACGGCGAATTCAATGTGCGGCCGCCGCCGGCGCCTGCGCCGCATCGATGTGGTTGCGGCGCCAGCTGGCGGGCGGCAGGCCGAACTCGCGCTTGAACGCGCGGCTGAACGCGGCCTCGGAATCGTAGCCGACCGCGCCCGCGACCTCGCTGATGGAACGGTTGCCGCTGCGCAGTTCGGCGGCCGCGGAGCGCAGCCGCCAGTGCGCCAGGTACTGCATCGGTGGCTGCCCCAGCAGGTCGGTAAAGCGCTGCGCCAGCGCCGAGCGCGACAGGCCCACGTTGCCCGCCAGCTCATCGACCGTCCACGGGTAGGCGGGCCGCGCGTGCATGCGCGACAGCGCCCGCCCCACATAGCGGTCGCGCAGGGCGGCAAGCCAGCCGCTTTCATTGTCAGGCAGGGTGTCGATGCAGCGCCGCACTGCCTGCACGAACAGCAGCTCAGACAGCTTGGCCAGCACCGTGGCGGTGCCCGCACGCGGTTCCGCCGCTTCAGACGTGGCAAAGGCCAGCGCCGACGCCAGCCATGCCGATTCCAGCCCGCTGCCCAGCCCTACCTTGAACAGCCGCGGCAGCGACGTCAGCAAGGGGTTGCCCATGGTGTCGTCGAACCCCAGGAAGCCGCACACCATGCGCGTGGTCTCGCCGCCGCCGCCGTAGGAAACGCGCATGACCTCGCCCGGACTGTTGCGCAGCATGTCGTACACCAGCGGAGCGGACGGCAGCGGCTGCAGACGCAGGTCGCTGCCCAGCACGTGCGGCTCGCCCTGCGGCACCACCAGCAGTTCGCCGGTGTCGACCCGCAGGCCCGGGCCGGTGCCGTCGACCAGGCGCGCCCAGCAGACGCCTTCGGTAATCAGGTGGTAGGAGACGACGCGGTCGGCGCGGGGCAGGAAGGCGGCGCGCAATTCAGCATCCGCTTCACTGATCAGGCACCACGGCGACTTGAACTCGCCGTTCAGGAACACGGCACCGCTGAGCTGCACGGCGCGCAAGAGGTCGGACAAGGCATCCATGGTCACATTCCTCCAGATCCGGTGTTTCGCGCAAGAAAGCCGGACGCCCGATCATACGGGCAAGGGGACCGGGCTCCGATACTAGCACCGTGCCTGGCGCCATACAACGCCGCAGCGCACGTATCAGACTAGCCGGAGACAACACCATGGAAACCCTTTCCGCAGCGGATGCCAGCGCAGGCGCACAGGCCGACTGGCTCGGCCTGGCCGCGACCCTGGGCCGCACCTTCGACGCACGCGCGCCAGAGATCGATGCCAGCGGGCAGTTCGTCAGCGCCAACTACGACGACCTGCGCGCGCACCGCTTCTTTGCCGCGGCCGTGCCGCAGGAACTTGGCGGCGCCGGGCTGTCGCACCAGGAGCTGGGCGCGGTGCTGCGCGAGCTGGGCAAGTACTGCGGATCGACCGCGCTGGCCTTTGCCATGCACACCCACCCGGTGGCCACGGCCGCGTGGCGCTGGCGCAATCAGCAAGCGCCGGTGGAGGGGCTGCTCAAGCGCGTGGCGGGCGAGCAGATGGTGCTGCTGGGCAGCGGCGGTTCGGACTGGCTGCAGGGCAGCGGCAAGGCTACGCGCGTGGATGGCGGCTTTCGCGTGGATGCGCGCAAGATCTTCGCCAGCGGCGCGCCGGCGGCGGACCTGTTCATGACCTGCGCCGTCCATGACGATCCGGAGAGCGGGCCCACGGTGCTGCATTTCGCGCTGCCGATGAAGTCGCCGGGCGTACGCGTGCTGTCGAACTGGCACACGCTGGGTATGCGCGGCACCGGCTCGCATGATGTGCTGCTTGAAGGCGTGCTGGTTCCGGATACCGCCATTGCCGCCCGCCGCCCCCAAGGCGTGTGGCATCCGATGATGCATACGGTGGCGATGATCGCGCTGCCGCTGATCTATGCGGTCTACGTCGGCGTGGCCGAGGCCGCGCGCGATATCGCGCTGCAGCTGGCGCGCCAGCGGCGCCTGAGCGCACATGCGGTGGAAGCCGCCGGGCGCCTG
This sequence comes from Cupriavidus sp. FW305-26, assembly GCF_058787975.1. Lineage (NCBI taxonomy): Bacteria > Pseudomonadati > Pseudomonadota > Betaproteobacteria > Burkholderiales > Burkholderiaceae > Cupriavidus > Cupriavidus sp. FW305-26. Next base: position 17,441 of record NZ_JBYTAH010000041.1, on the reverse strand, counting down.
TGCAACGAGGCCGATGCCGCGCAGCTGGCGCTGGATGCGATGTTCGCGGCGGCATCGGGGCAGGCGCCGGGCGCGGTCACCACCAACCGCATCATGTGCGCCCGCACGCTGGCCGCGCGCGCGGTGCTGGCGACGGTCGAGGCGGCGATGGACCTGGCCGGCGGCGCGGGCTTCTATCGCGATGCCGGGCTGGAGCGGCGCTTTCGCGATGCGCAGGGCGCGCGCTTCCATCCGCTGCAGGCCGGTGCCCAGCAGGAGTACGCAGGGCGCATGGCACTGGGGCTGGATCTCGATGCGCCGCCCGGCGAGGTGCGGCCTGCCGCGCAATGATCCCCGCCCTGGCGCCGCTGCCGTATGACACGCAAGCCTGCAACGACAGCGGCCAGGACGACCCGGCCCGCGCCATCAGCCACGATGGCGCGGCACGGCGGGCCTTGCGCGATGCGCTGGGGCAGTTTGCCACGGGCGTTACCATCGTCACGGCCGCGGACGCCGACGGCCAGCCGGTCGGCGTCACGATCAATGCCTTTACCTCGGTGTCGCTCGCACCGCCGTTGCTGTTGTGGTGCCTGGCACGCAGCTCCGGCAGCCTGGCGGCGCTGCGTGCGGCGCCGTGCCACGCGATCAATGTGCTGGGGAGCGGGCAGCAGGCCTTGTGCCGGCGCTTCGCCGCGCGCGGTGCTGACCGCTTCGCGGGCGTCGATTGCCGCCCCGGGCCGTTTGGCACGGTGCTGATCGGCGGCACGCTGGCGTACTTTATCTGCCGGCACCACTCGGTGCGCGTGGTGGGCGACCACGTGATCTTTGTCGTGGAGGTGGTGGCCTATGGATCGACGCCGGGCGCGCCGCTGGTGTTCCACGCAGGCGGGTTTGAGGTACCAGCGCCTTAGCCGCGCTTGCCCGCGATCACCAGCGCAATGCCGCCCAGCACCGCGGCCGCGCTCAATGCCAGCCGCAGGCTCAGGGCTTCACCGAGCAGCGCGATGCCGCCTGCCGCCGTAATGACCGGCACGCTCAGTTGCACGGTGGCGGCGATGGCGGCCTTCAGCTGCGGCACCACGGCATACCAGATGACATAGCCCAGCCCGGAGGTGATGGCGCCGGACAACAGCGCATAGGCCAGCCCCGCGCCGTCCAGTGAACGCTGCGCCTGCATCACCGCACCCAGCGCCAGCGCCATCGGCACCGCGCGCAGGAAGTTGCCCGCGGTGGTGGAAGCGGGATCCGCGGCGCGCCTGCCGCGCAGCGAATAAACGCCCCATGCGATGCCGGCCGCGATCATCAGCAGCGAGGACGGCAGCGGCGGCGTGGCCAGCCCTGGCAGCAACAGCCACACCAGCCCGGCCAGCGCCAGGGCCAGGCCAATCCATTGCTGCAGGCGCATGGGCTCGCCGGCATAGAGGCCATAGCCGGTCATGGTGGCCTGCACCGCCGCGAACAGCAGCAGCGCGCCGGTCCCCGCGGTGAGGCGCACATAGGCAAAGGAAAAGGCCGCGGCATAGCAGAACAGTGCAAGCGCGGAAATCCAGTTGCCTTCCACCGGCGGCAGCCGTTGCGCCACGACCGTGCGCACCAACTGGTGCCGCGCCACGACGATGACCCACAGCACCAGCGCCGCCGCGGCGACGCGGGCCAGCGTAAAGCTGGCCGCGTCGATGGTGGTGCCCTTCAGCGCGAGCCGGCACAGCAGTGAATTGCCGGCAAAGGCGAGCATCGCCAGTGCGGTCAGCACCACGGTGTTCGCGCGCGGCATGCGGCGGGGTGGGCGGTGGGCGCCGCGTGGTTCAGGCTGCGGGCGGTTCGTCGCCGATGGCGAACGAGGACAGGTGCTCGATCGCCCTGACCAGTCCGGAATGATCCCAGCCCGCGCCGCCCAGCCCGCTGCAGACATTGAACAGCTGCTGGCACGACGCCGTGTTGGGCAGGCCCACGCCGAGCTGGCGCGCGGTGGACAGCGCCAGTTCCAGGTCCTTCTGGTGCAGCGCGATGCGGAAGCCCGGGTCGAAGGTGCGCTTGATCATGCGTTCGCCATGCACTTCCAGGATGCGCGAGCTGGCAAAGCCGCCCATCAGCGCCTCGCGCACGCGCGCGGGATCGGCGCCGGCGCGGGCGGCCAGCACCAGCGCTTCGCAGACCGCCTCGATGGTCAGCGCCACGATCACCTGGTTGGCCACCTTGGCCACCTGGCCGTCGCCGGCCTCGCCCACGCGCGTGATGTTCTTGCCCATCAGCTGCAGGATCGGCAGCACGCGGTCGAATACTTCCTGCTTGCCGCCGGCCATGATCGACAGCGTGCCCGCCTTGGCCCCGACCTCGCCGCCGGAGACCGGCGCATCGATATAGTCGACCCCGAGCGCTTCGATGCAGCGCGCGAACTCGCGCGTGGCGATCGGCGAGATCGAGCTCATGTCGATCACGGTAATGCCGCCTGCCGTGTCGGCAAGGCCGTCAGCGACCCCCTTCTCGCCAAACAGCACCCGCTCCACGTCGGGCGTGTCAGGCAGCATCAGGATGATGGTTTCCGACTGCTTCGCCACCTCCTCGGCGCTGGCGCAGGCTTTCACGCCGGCATCCTGAAGGTCCTGCGGCACGCCGCTGCGCGTATGGGCGAACACGGTATGCCCGCCGTCGACAAGGTGCTGCACCATGGGCTTGCCCATCACGCCAAGTCCGATAAAGCCGATCTTGCTCATGTCAGTGTCCGGTAGTGGTCAGGCGCCAGGCCGGCCGTGCGTCGCGCACGACGCCGGGTTCATCTCTGATGATAGTCAGTCGCACGCCAGCGCAGACAGCGGCCCCGGCGCAGGCTGCGCGCCGGCGCGCGCGGCCGCCACCCGCGCCGCGGCGTCGTCCAGCTGCGCCAGCGTGCCGGCGTCGACCGGCATATGAGTGGCGCGGGCGGCGCGCCAGGCCCGTTCGGGCTCGCCCGGCAGGCGGATGCCATCCTGCCCCGGCTGCACCCGCGAGGCCTTCATCCAGTCGGCGAACGCCGCCACCTCATGCCCGAAAGACGTGCTGTTGCCCAGGCGCGCGGGATCGAACACGATCGCCAGCATGTTGTTCCAGACCGCGTGCTCATGCCGCAGCGTTTCGGGGCGGATGGTGTGGCCGCCGGTGACCGCGGCACCCAGCAACTCGCACATCACGGCCAGCACATGGCCCTTGTGTTCGCCAAAGGGCCGCAGCGCGCCTTGCGGCGCGCCGTCGGCGGGGTACATCACGGCAGGATCGGCGCTGGGCTCGCCATGCGCGTCCAGCAGGCAGCCGGGCGCCACCGGCACGCCCTTGTTGTGGGCCACACGCACCTTGCCCAGCGCAATCGCGCTGGTGGCGAAGTCCAGCACCAGCGGCGGCTCGCCCGCCACCGGCACGCCGATGGTGAACGGGTTGGTGCCGTAGCGCGCGTCGTAGCCGCCGTGCGGCGCCACGATGGGCTTGGACAGCACGTTGACGAAATGGATCGAGATCATGCCGGCGGCGGTGGCCTGCTCGGCCCAGTGGCCCACGCGCCCCAGGTGGTGCGACTGCCGCAGGCCCATCACGCAGACGCCATGCTCGCGCGCGCGGCCGATGGCCATGTTCATGGCCTGCGCCGTCACCGCCTGGCCCATGCCGCGGTTGCCGTCCAGGCTCAGCATGCTGCCGGCATCGTGCAGCACGCTGACCTGCTGGTTCAGCTGCAGCTCGTCGGCCTGCCAGGCCAGCACATAGCGCGGGATCATGCCGACGCCGTGCGAGTCATGCCCGCTCAGGTTGGCGCCGACCAGGTGGTCGGCCGTCAGGCGCGCCTCTTGCGCGCTGCTGCCCGCGGCAAGCCAGAGATCGGCCACCCACTGGTGCAGGGCGGCGGTAGGGATGCGGTGCTCGCTCATATCGGCCTTGGCTAGGGATGAAAAAAGCCCCGTGCCGTGTGACGGCAACGGGGCTTCATGATACGGCCGGCGCGAGCTTGGTGGCGCCGGCATGGCCGGTGATCGGCTACTGCTTACTGGCGCAGCGCAGCTTCGGCAGGTGACTGGCCAAGGATTTCGCGGATACGGGCCAGGTAGGTATCGCCCACCGCGCGGTGCATGCGCGCCGCCTCGGCCGCGAACTGGCGCCGGCTGGGCGGGCGGATGCCCAGGCTGCGGCAGATCGTTGACAGATAAGGCTTGCGCTGGCCGCCCAGGCGCAGCGCCGCGGTCTGTAGCGCGGCATCGCCGATGCGACCGCGCAGCCAGGCAAGCACCTGGCGGTCATAGTCGTTTTGCACACGGATCAGGTGTTCCATGGACGGGACTCCTACTGTTCATCCATACAGGTACTGTAAATATATACAGTATCCAGAGGGATGCAAGGAGTTTGTCCAGGAACACTTCGGGCGAAAGGCCAAGTTGGCTACAAGCCACCCAGGGCGTTCACGGTGAACGCCAGAATCCCCATGTTGAAAAGGAACGCGGCCACGCAGTGGCCCAGGACCACCCTGCGCATGTGTGCGCCGGCGATGGTCACGTCAGAAGTCTGAAAAGTCATGCCCAGCGTGAAGCTGAAATAGAGGAAGTCCCAATAGCTGGGGTGCTGCACGCCCGGCACCTGCAGCCCGCCCTGGTCGCCGGTGGCGGTCTGGAGGTAGTAGAGATGCGCATAGTGCAGCGTGAAAACGGTGTTGGCAAAAAGCCAGGAAAGGATAAGCGTGGCGACGATCAGCGCGATGTCGGCCCAGTGCGGTGTCTCGGGGCGCGCGATCAGCGTGCCGATTGCGACCAGGATCACCATCGAGAGCAGCACGGTGATCGTGAGCAGCGCTGTGCGGTTGGCATCGTTGTGTTCCGCCGTGCGCCGCATGGCCGCAGCATCGGCGCGCAACAGCGGCAGCGCGGCGCCAAGGAAGACAAGGGCCGCGAGATCGAAGCCGATCAGCAGGGCGATGCGTGGCTCTGCGCCGAGCGCACCCGCGGCAAAGGTCGCAACGATCAATATGGCGCCGCACAGCAGAAAGCGTGTGGGTGCGATGCGCTTGCCGATAGCGAAGCGGGCGGGTCTGTTCATGGGGTATTCATCCGGATGACCCTTCGTCAGGAAAGGAGGCTGGCCATGCGTGAATAATATCCGTGCCGTCGCGCAGTTTGTTACGCTGCATGCGCCTTTCATTTGGCGGCCTCGAGGTCGATAATGGCCCTGTGCCATGACCGGCAAGGAGAGACGCCATGACCAAAAGCTCTTCCTCCACGGATAAGCCCGATCTCACCCAAGGCGTGCCGCTGGCTGACCTTGCTGACGGCGGCACGGTCACAGGCCAGGTTGGCGGCAAACCGGTCTTGCTTGTGCGTCGGGCTGATGAACTGTTTGCCATCGGTGCGACCTGTACCCACTATGGCGGGCCACTGGCGGACGGCCTGCTGGTCGGCGATACGATCCGATGTCCGTGGCATCACGCCTGCTTCAGTCTTCGCACCGGCGAGGTCCTCGGGCCGCCCGCCCAGGACGATCTGAAATGCTGGCGCGTGGAACAGCAAGACGGGAAGGCCTTCGTCCGCGAAGCGCTGCCGGCGGTGCGGCCACCGAGGCTTGCCTCGGCCCGGCTCCCTGAATCAGTGGTGATCATCGGCGGCGGCGCCGCCGGGACTGCCGCGGTCGAAACCCTGCGGCGCGAAGGCTATAGCGGCCCCGTCACGCTGCTGAGTGCCGATCGCTCATTGCCGTACGATCGGCCGAATCTGTCGAAAGACTACCTCGCCGGGACAGCAAACGCGGACTGGCTGCCAATGCGGCCACCGACGTTCTACGCGGATCACGACATCGACGTGCGCTCCGACAGCCGTGTCGTCAAGCTCAGCCCCGAGCAAAAATCCGTCACGCTCTCGGACGGCAGCAACGTGAGCTACGGCGCGCTTCTGCTTGCCGTCGGTGCCGTGCCGATACGGCTGGACGTTCCTGGCGCAACCTTGCCGCACGTGAGCGTGCTCCGCACGCTGGCCGACTGCGACGCCCTGATCGCGCGTCTCGGCACGGCACGCCGATGCGTCGTGGTGGGCGCAAGCTTTATCGGGATGGAAGTCGCGGCAGCGCTGCGAACGCGAGGACTGGAAGTGCATGTTGTCGCGCCCGAAGCGCATCCGATGGAGCGGGTCCTGGGCGCGACGCTCGGCGACATGATCAAGGCGCTTCACGAATCGCACGGGGTAACGTTCCATCTCGGGGCCACGGTGGCAGAGATTCAGCCGGATCGGGTGAGATTGTCGACCGGCGCGGAGCTGGCCGCCGACCTGGTCGTGACCGGGATCGGCGTTCGCCCCGACGTGGCCTTGGCGCAGGACGCCGGCCTCGCACTGGACAAGGGCGTGGCGGTCGATGAATTCCTCCAGACCAGCGAACCTGACATCTATGCCGCGGGCGATATTGCGCGCTGGCCCGACCCGGGAACGGGCCAGCGTATCCGCGTCGAACACTGGGTGGTCGCCGAGCGCCAGGGCGTGGTGGCAGCGCGAAATATCCTGGGACAGCGGCAACGCTTTGCGGCCGTGCCATTCTTCTGGACCCAGCACTATGATGTGGCCATCAACTACGTAGGCCACGCGGAGCAATGGGATCGTTTCGATGTCGACGGCGATCCCGCCGCGCATGACTGTACTGTGACCTATTGGGGCAAGGATAAAAGGCTTGCGGTTGCCACGGTCGGGCGCGACCTGGCGAGCCTTCGCGCGGAGGTGGCGTTCGAGCAGGAGACGACAGGACACTAGGCAGGGGCGAGTGCGCGGTCCGCAAGCCCTTCAAGCAGGTCGGCCGACGGGACAAAGAACAGGCTGCCGGTGACCGCCTTGCTGAAGTCAAGCAGCCGGTCGTAATTGCCGGGCGGCAATCCGACGAACATGTTCTCGAGCATCTTCTCGATCGGCGCGGGCGAACGGGCGTAGCCGATGAAGTAGGTGCCGAACTCGCCCGCGCCAGGGCGGCCGAACGGCATGTTGTCACGCAGGATCTTCACTTCCTGCCCGTTCTCGACCAGCGTAGTCAGCGAACTGTGCGATGACGATGGCTTGACCTCTTCGTCCAGTTCGATGTCGGACAGTTTCTTGCGCCCGATGATCAGTTCCTGTGTCTCCACGGGAAGGGCGTTCCACGCGGTCATATTGTGCAGATACTTCTGCACGATGACGTAGCTGCCACCGGCAAACTCGGCATCCTCGTCGCCGATCACCGTGAAATCGACCGCCTCGCGTCCGGCCGGATTCTCCGTGCCATCGACAAAGCCGATCATCGCCCGCATGTCGAAGTTGCGGAAGCCGTGCACCTCGTCGACAACCTGGATCGCATCGCCGAGCTTGCCGAGCAGTTGCGTGGCAAGCTCAAAGCAGAGGTCCATCGATTCGGCACGGATGTGCAACAGCAGGTCACCCGGCGTGGCGATGGCGACGCGATCGCCGGTGCCGAACTCCCGGAACGGGTGCAGCGCCGCGGGACGGGGCTTGCCGAACAGCCTGTCCCACGCGTCGGCGCCGAAGCCGCAGACACAGGACAGGTTGCCTGACGGCACACGATGGCCGACCGCGCGCACGACGGCGGCAACGTCGGCACACCAAGCGCGGACGGTGCCGGCGTGGTCGTCGCCGTCGGTGAGCGTCGCAACGATGAATATGGCGCTGCGGGTGACTGTGCCGGAAACGGCCTGTGGTTCGGGGATCTTTGTAGGCATCGGACTCTTCATGTTGGTTATACCGATTCGGTTTGCGGGCTGACGGAAGAGAATTCAACGCATAAGCCTACACGAATTGAGTGGCGCCTCTGACCTTTCATTTTCTCCTGACCAGGCAGTGTCAGTTGCAGTTGTCAATCCAGGCAGCTGGAGCAAGGCCTGTGCCTGTGACGGCATCCTTGGGTAGTCAGGCGGTTCGGGCACGCGGCAAGCGCTGCGCGGCCTCCGCGACGGACAAAATGTCCATGCTGAGCCAGGTCTCGCGGGTCATTTTGTCCATTCCGTTGTCACATAAGGCATCGCTTATAGGCACGCAAAGAATCGCTGAATTTACCTTAAGTGGCCAGGCAATTATCTTGTCTCCAACGATGCAGGAACACTAAGCAAAGCGGCATCGAAGCACGCTTCAGCAAGCCTCATCGGCCATTCAAACAAGGATAGGGGAGACCATGCATGATCACGACGAGGATACCCCGGCGACCATCCCTGATGGTCTCCGTCACGTCAGTCTGCCGGGCTACCTGACGCAGCCATGATCGTCGGCACGGCAGGACATATCGATCATGGCAAGACCTGCCTGGTCAGGGCGCTGTCGGGCATGGATACCGACCGACTGGAGGAAAGGAAGGCGCGCGGCTTCTCGATCGAGCTTGGCTATGCGTACGTGCCGCTCGAGAACGGCGACGTGCTCGGCCTGGTCGATGTCCCGGGCCATCAAAAGCTGATTCACACCATGGCCGCGGGCGCATGCGGCATCGACTTCGCGCTGCTCGTGGTCGCCGCCGATGACGGCGTGATGCCGCAAACGCGCGAGCACCTGGCCATTGTGCAACTGCTCGGCATCCGGCGCGGCGCGATCGCGTTGACCAAGGTAGATCGCGTGAATGACGTGCGGCTACGGCAGGTGCGTGAGGAGATCGCGTCTTTCCGGCGCGGCAGCATGCTGGAAGACGCACCGGTTTTTGAAACCTGTGCAATGCGCGCCGACGACCCGGGTGTGAGCGCGTTGAAGCGGCACCTGCATGCGGCGGCGGCCGCGTCGCGAACGAAGCGCGACGACGGGCTGTTCCGCCTTGCGGTTGACCGGGTCTTCACGCTTGCCGGGCAGGGGACGATCGTGACGGGAACCGTGGTGTCCGGGCGCATCCATGTCGGCGACAGGGTGTTGCTCGCGCCGAAGAACGAGTCTGTGCGCGTGAGCGGCATCCATGCGCAGAATCGTCCTGCTGCTGTCGGGCGGGCGGGGCAGCGCTGCGCGCTGAACCTGGCCGGCATCGACAAGGGCGCGATCGAGCGCGGTGACTGGGTGGTCGATGTGCGCCTGGCGCAGGCGTCGGAGCGCATCGATGTGATGCTGACCCTGTTGCCGGACGCCCCTGCGCTGGAGCACTGGGCGCCCATGCATGTTCACCTGGGCACGCAGCACCAGGTGGCGCATGTCGCGCTGCTCGATGGCCCGACGCTTGCGCCCGGCCAGCGCGCGCGCGTGCAGCTTGTGTTCGAGCGGCCGGTATGCGCGCTGCCTGGCGATCCCTTTGTCGTGAGGAACGCGCAGGCCAGCCGCACCATCGGCGGCGGCGATGTACTGGATCCGTTCGCGCCCGCGCGCAAGCGCCGTTCCCCGGCGCGGCTGGCTTGGCTCGACGCGATGCAGGCCATGCTTGACACCGGATCGGTCGGGGCATTGCTCGAGCAGGCGCCACACGGGCTGTCGCGCGCATTGCTGGAACGCCTGAGCGGCATGCCGGCGGCGGCCATCGAGCTGCCGTGTGACACGCGCGTGATCGAACTTCCGGGCAACGATGCCTTGCTGGTGTCCGGCGCGGCGTGGCGGGCGCTGACGGGGCGATTGACCACTGCGCTCCGGCAATTCCACCAACGCTCGCCGGATGTGCTTGGCCCGGAGGTGGCGCGCTTGCGCAGGATCGCTGCACCGCTGGCGCAAGACGCGTTGTGGTGCGCGCTCGTCGATGACGCCTGCGCGCGCGGCGAGATCGTCCGGACCGGCCCCTGGCTGCACCTGCCTGAGCACACCGTGACGCTCGACGACGCGGATCGCACGCTCGCCGCGACGCTGCAGCAGGACATGAAAGCGGGGCGCTTCGATCCGCCATGGGTGCGCGAGCTGGCGAGCGCGCATGGCGTGCCGGAGGACAAGGTGCGGCAACTGATGCGCAAGCTCGCGCGTCATGGCGAGACGTTTCAGGTCGTGCATGACCTGTTCTATGATCCGGAGGCTATTCGCGAGCTGGCCTTGCTCGCCGCTGTCGACGCCAGCAAGAACGCCGGTACGGTCGTCGCCGGGGCATTTCGCAATGCCACCGGACTCGGACGAAAGCGTGCGGTTCAGGTCCTGGAGTTTTTTGACCGTGTTGGCTATACGCGCTTCGACCGTGGCCGCCATCTGGTGCGCACGGACAGTCGTTGGCTGGAGTTGCTCTGACAGGGAAAACCGCCTTCCGCCATTGAGATTCCTGGGAATTCTCAAGCGTTGCGGGGCTCTCCACTCCTCCCTCCTCCCCACACTACATCCTTATCCACAAATTCGAAGCCGTATCGCGGTGACAGCAATACGACGATTCGCACTTTCGTAACGAGCCTCCACCACGCGATCCCGGAATCGGCATCCTGTGCGCCAGCAGACGCGATGCGCGTGCGTCCGCGGCTTCGATGGAATAGGAGATAAATATCATAATTAAATTGGATATAAAGATCATGCTCATTTGAAATTTGAAATACATCGATTAGTCATCATTTTCCCATTTTTAATGCACTGCACGAAAACTGTGCGTGAATTTAAAAAGAATTCAGCGAATATCGCCCGAATACGGCATTTGGTGCTGGCATGCTACTTGCGCTAGGTATGTCCAGGCGCCAACGGCGGCGCAACATTAACTAGTAGTTACGACCAACGGTGGTCGTGATTCCGGGACAAAGGCGTCCGAGTCAGGCGAGCGGTGCTCGCTGGGCCGGATGCATTTTTTTTGTCTGTACGTGGTGCACAGGGGGAGTCAGGGGTGTCAGTGATGCTGCAATCGATACCAAACACAAAGGCTGTCCAAGCGCCGGTCGTCGTGATCGGCACCGGGCCGGTGGGCGTGCGGCTTGCGCAGGACTTGCATCGTCGCGATCCTTCCATTCCGCTGGTGATCTACGGCAACGAACCATGGGAGCCATACAACCGCGTGCGCCTGTCTTCCTTTCTTGCCGGCGATGCGAGCTGGGCCACGCTCACGCAGGGGCTTGCACTGCCGCAGGGACCCGCGATCGCAGCGCGGCTCAATTGCGCAGTGGTGCATGTCGATCGCGGCGCGCAGGAGATTGAAGACTCGGCCGGGCGCACGCAACGCTATTCCCACTTAGTGCTGGCCACCGGATCACGTCCGCGGATCCCGGACGTGCCGGGCATCGGCCAGGCCAATGTCTACGTTTTCCGTGACATGAACGATACCCAGCGGCTGCTCGCACGCCGTATCCGCAGCCGCCGTACGGTGGTGCTGGGCGGGGGGCTGCTGGGTCTGGAAGCGGCGCGCGCAATGCAGCGCTTCAACACCGAGGTGCTGGTCATCGAGAACAACGACCGGCTGATGATGCAGCAATTGGACCAGGCCGCCGCGGATCTGCTGCGCGCCCATGTCGAGGCGGCCGGAATCCAGGTATTGACGGGCGCCGCAGTGAAACGCGTGCATGGTGAAGGAGCGGTTACCGGCATCACCCTGCGCACCGGCGATGTCATCGAATGCGATACCGTCGTGATTGCCGCCGGCATCAAGCCGAACACCGACCTGGCCCTGCAGGCCGGCCTGAATGTGGGGCGCGGCATTCGCGTCAGCGACCGCATGCAGACGTCCGATCCACATATCTACGCCGTTGGCGAATGCGCGGAACATCGCGAACAAGTGTACGGGATCGTCGCCCCTGGCCTGGAACAGGCGGCAGTCGTCGTGCATGCAATATGCGGCGGCGACGCCAGCTATGCCGGTTCGCTACAGGCAACGCGCCTGAAAGTGCTCGATATGCCGGTGTTCAGCGTGGGCCGCGTCGGCGAGCATGACGGTATCGGCTCGGCGAGCACGGCAGCTTATGAAGACAGGAAAGCTGGCATCTACCGCAAGGTGCTGGTCGAGCGCGGTCGTCTGATTGGCGCGATGGCGGTCGGCGAAGGCGCAGACCTGCGTCGGCTGCAGGACGCGGTCAGCGGCAATCACCGGATACTGCCATGGCAGCTTTGGCGGTTTCGCAGGACCGGCTCGCTGTGGCAGGAGGGCGAAGCCAGCGTCGTCAACTGGCCGGCAAGCGCGGTCGTCTGCAACTGCACCGGCGTTACCCGCGGTCAGCTTGGCGAAGCGGCGGCTGCCGGGTGCCGTTCGATCGAGCAACTCGCAGCGTGCACGCGTGCCTCTACGGTATGCGGTTCGTGCAAGCCGTTGCTGGCTGAGCTGGCCGGTGGCACGGTGATGCGAGAACCGGTGCGCGCGCATCGTCCGCTCCAGGGCGCGGCCGCGGCGGCACTGGCGCTCGCCTTGCTGGCACTCGTTGCGCCTGCCATCCCCTTTGCGAAGACGGTGCAGCTGCAGTGGCGCTGGGACGAGCTATGGCTGGTGAGTTTGTATAAGCAGGTCAGCGGATTTTCCATTCTCGGGTTGAGCGTACTTGCCCTGCTTCTCTCATTCCGGAAGCGCTGGTCGCGCCTTGGCTATGGCGATTTTGCCGTCTGGCGCGTGCTGCATGTGGTGCTCGGATTGGGTGTGCTGGCGGGACTCTATGCGCATACGGGAGGCAGGCTTGGCAGCCAGCTGAATTTCCTGTTGATGGCGAGTTTCACCGGCCTGATTCTGGCGGGCAGCATGTCGGGGCTGATGATCGCGCAAGGGCATCGCCTGCCAGTGGCACTGGTTCGGCGCTGGCGCGACAACAGCACCTGGGTGCACATCTTGCTGTTCTGGCCGGTACCCGTGCTGCTCGGGTTCCACATTCTCAAAACTTACTATTTCTAGAGCCTACCAGCGATGGCAAGCAAAAGCCGCAGAGTTCTGTGGGTCTACTGGGGTGTGTTGAGCGTGGCGATGCTGGCATATTTCTCGATTGGGCTGTTCTACAAGGAGGCGGCGAGGCATCCGCTCCTGGTATCCGCGCGCATGGCATTCCTGCCGGGTCAGACCAGCCACGGCCACTACCAGATCGAACTGGCGTGCGAGAGCTGCCACAGCAAGCCGTTCGCCGGCCAGGAGGCCATCCAGGAGGCATGCGTCAAATGCCATGAGAATGAGCTGAAGGAAGCCAGAGATTCGCATCCGGCCAGCAAGTTCGACGATCCGCGCAATGCCGAGCGGCTGGGAAAGATCGATGCGCAGGCATGCGTCACCTGCCATGCCGAGCACAAGCCGCGCACGACGCTTGCCATGGGCGTAACGCAGCCGCAGGACGTCTGCTACCACTGTCATGCCGGTCCGGACGAGATGCCGTCGGACCACAAGGACTTCAAGTTCGACAGCTGCACCGCGGCCGGCTGCCATAACTATCACGACAATCGCGCGCTGTACGAAGATTTCCTGCTAAAGCATGCGCAGGGCGGCAAGCTGAACGAAAAGCCGCTGCTGCCGCAGCGCGATTTTGCCGTAGCGGTGCGTGAGATGAGCGGCTACCCGGCGGCGAAGTATCCGTTCCGGACACTCTCGGCAGCCGAGCAGGATGCGCCGCACGGCAAGCGCGGCAGTATGGCGTTGCAGGCCGACTGGCTCGGCACCGCGCATGCCAGGGCTGGCGTCAATTGCACCGGTTGCCATGCATCGAAGGGCAAGGACGGCTCCACGAAATGGAGTGACCACCCAGGCAGCCCAGCAGCGTGCGAAGGATGCCATGCGGCCGAGGCCAAGGGGTTCCTGGCGGGAAAGCACGGCATGCGACTGGCGCAAGGCCTGACGCCGATGACGCCCGGCGACGCCCGTCTGCCAATGAAGGAAGCGGCTGCCCACACGGAACTTGGTTGTACTTCCTGCCATTCTGCCCATCGCTTCGATGCCAGGACAGCGGCGGTGGAGTCATGCATGAGTTGCCATGACGACAAACACACCCTGGCCTACAAGAGTTCGCCGCACTACGCGCTGTGGCAAAAGGAGACCGCCGGACAGGCGCCGCCCGGTTCTGGCGTGACATGCGCCAGCTGCCACATGCCGCGGGTGCGGATGTCCACCGACGAAGGCTCGCGCATCGTGGTTCAGCACAACCAGAACGATACCCTGCGGCCGAACGAAAAAATGATACGGACCACGTGCATAAGCTGCCACGGGCTCGGCTTCTCGATCGACGCGCTGGCCGACAAGACGTTGATCGACAACAACTTCAAAGGCATGCCGGCCCGGCACGTGAAGAGTATCGACATGGCTGTGGCCAAGGATGCAGAAACGCGCAGCAAGCGAAGCACGCCGTAGCTGCGCGTCGTTCTGGCGCTTGCGGGCTTCTTTTCAACAGTGAAGGAGAGAGAAATGAAACGATATGCGAACTTGCAGGCAAGCAGTCTGGCAATGGGCGCGGCGCTGGCCGTTAGCGCCTTTCCCGCACACGCATCCGGCATCAGTCCAAAGGAAATGGCGGATGCCCTGCACGCCGTGATGGCGGCCGACCGGACCGTGTATACCCGCCTGATCGTCAACCGCCTGCAGAACGAAGAGAAGGTGATCAAGGCGACTGAGCACTGGAAGGATGAGAAGACATTGGTGCTGCCGGCGCAGATGTTTCGCTTCGGCGCGGAGGAGGTAGCCAAGAGCAAGCCGAATTTCAGCTATTCGCTGTTGTCCCTGTGGCCGCTGAATAAGCAGAACGCTGCGAAAACCCCAGTGGAGAAGGAAGGGCTGGACTTCGTCGCCAAGAACCCCGGAAAGAACTTCTACAAGGAAGAGACTCTCGGCAAGAAGACCTATTTCACCGCCGTGTACGCCGACACGGCGATCGCGCCGGCCTGCGTCACTTGCCACAACGGCCATAAGGACAGCCCGCGCACCAATTTCAAGATTGGCGACGTGATGGGTGGCGTGGTGCTGCGCATCCCTGTCAGCAATTGAGCCAGCGAAAAGCTGAGCGATGACGACGTGAAGGCTGTAGCGGATTACATGATCGCAATTGTCAAGTAAAGGAATATTCCATGACACCGCAAGAGATCACCCTGGTACAAAGCTCCTGGCAGAAGGTGGTGCCGATCAAGGAAAAGGCCGCCGAGCTGTTCTACGGCAAGCTGTTCGAAATGGATCCCTCGCTGAGGCCACTGTTCAAGGGCGACACCGTCGAACAGGGGCGCAAGCTGATGGCGATGATCAATACCGTCGTCACGAAACTGGACCAGCTCGACGACATCGTTCCCGCTGTACAGGAACTCGGCCGGCGCCACGTCGCCTATGGCGTCAAGGACGAGGACTACGACACCGTGGCCGGCGCCCTGCTGTGGACACTGGGTGCCGGCCTCGGGGACGCCTTTACCGATGAGGTGAAGGGCGCCTGGACCAGCGCCTACGTGATCCTGGCCGGGGCCATGAAAGACGCCGCCGCGACCGCCTGGGACTGACTCAGGAGGAATGAGGCCATGCTGGAAGCAGTGTCACTGACCGCCGCGCGCGGCGACCGGCCGATTTTCATCAGGCTGGGGCTGCGCGTGGAGCCCGGGCAAGCGGTGCATGTCACAGGCGCCAACGGCAGCGGCAAGACTACCCTGCTGCGAATCCTGGCTGGCCTGCTGCGCCCGGAATCGGGCGAGATCCGATGGAACGGGTGTGCGGTGGCGGCGAGCCGGCCGCTGCCCGATTCCGCATACCTCGGTCACCGCAACGGCCTGAAAGCGGAGCTGAGCGCGCTGGAGAACCTGCGCAGTGCCTGCGCGCTGTACGGTTGCCGCACGGATCGTGCGCACCTGCAGCGGGTGCTGGCACAAGTCGGGCTGGCCGCTGGTGCCGACACCGCTCTCGGGCTGTTGTCGCAGGGGCAGCAGCGCCGGGTTGCGCTGGCGCGTGTGCTGTCCAGTGGCGCGAAGCTATGGCTGCTCGACGAGCCGACCACCGCACTCGACCAGTCCAGCATCCGGGCCTTTGAGGGATTGTGCGAACACCATCTGCAGTCGGGCGGCATGCTGGTGTTTGCGAACCACTACCCGCTGCGGCTGGTGGCCGCGCGGATGCGCGAGCTTGCCATCCCGGCAATCGCCGCTCGATCGCAGCAGGAGGCGGCATGCTGGATCCGGTCCTGAAACTGATCGCGCGTGAGCTGCTGCTGGCGTGGCGTCGCCCGTCGGCGGTGCTGACACCGCTCGCCTTTTTTGTCGCGGTGGTCAGCCTGTTTCCGCTGGCGGTTGGCCCGGAGCGGATGTTTCTCGCCAGGCTGGCGCCCGGTGTGATCTGGGTCGCCGCCTTGCTGGCGACGCTGCTGGGCATGGAGCGTTTGTTCGAATCCGATTTCCGCGACGGCAGCCTGGAAGTCATCGCGCTCGCGCCGCAGTCCCTGACCTTGATGGTGCTCGGCAAGGTGACCGGCTTCTGGCTCGGGGCGGGCCTGCCGCTGGTGTTGCTGACGCCACTGCTTGGCGTTCAGCTCGGCGTGCCTGACGGCGAGCTGGCACAACTGGCACTGTCGCTGCTGCTCGGTACGCCGACGCTGTGCCTGATCGCGGCAATCGCTGCCGCGCTGACGCTGTCGCTGCAGCGCGGCGGCCCGCTGCTGGCATTGCTGGTGCTGCCACTGGCAGCGCCGGTACTGGTGTTCGGCTGCGGCGTCGCCGCCGCCAGCACTGCGGCGGAATTGCAGGCGAATCTTTCGCTGCTGGGGGCATGCCTGCTGACTGCCGTTGCGTCGGCGCCATGGGCCACCGCCGCGGCGCTCAGGATTGGATTGGAGTCTGTCTGATGGCCACCTTGAATATCTGGAAGTACGCCGCGCCCCAAGCCTTCTATCCGCTCGCCGGGCATCTGGTGCCATGGTTTGGCGCTGCTGCCGCAGTGTCTGGCGCGATGGCGCTATACCTTGGCCTGGTGGTGGCGCCGCCCGATTTCCGCCAGGGCGAGGTGTACCGCATCCTGTTCATCCATGTCGCGGCCGCCTGGATGTCGATGTTCATCTACGTGGTGATGGCCGTCTACGCCGGGCTTGGCCTGGTGTTCGGCACCCGTCTGTCGTCGCTGATGGCAACCGCGCTGGCGCCCAGCGGTGCGTTGTTCACCTTCCTCACGTTGTGGACCGGCGCACTTTGGGGCAAGCCGACCTGGGGCACCTACTGGGTATGGGACGCGCGCATGACCTCCGAGCTGCTGCTGCTGTTCCTCTATCTCGGCTTCATCGCGCTGCAGGCCGCGATCGACGATCCACGGCGCGCAGCCAGGGCCGGCGGGGTGCTGGCGCTGGTCGGATTGATCAACCTGCCGGTCATCTATTTCTCCGTGACCTGGTGGAACACGCTGCATCAGGGGGCATCGGTCAGTCTGACCAAGGCGCCGCAGATGGCCGGCATCATGATCGTTGCCATGCTGGGCATGACCTTCGCCTTCTGGATGTATGCGATCGCCGTCGCGCTGGCGCGGGTGCGCTGCCTGATCGCGCGCAGCGAGGCCGGCCGCAGGTGGTGGCGGCAAGGCGAGGACATCTGAAACCGACGCGCACTCGGATCAACGCGCTCAACAGCAGGGAGGGAATGATGGATCTGAATGGATTTTTTTGGTTCATCGCCGATCTGCGTGACCGTTTAGAAACAAAAAGGGCCAACAAGCCCACCACTGTTATCTTGGAGTTGCGA